>CAYUZM010000428.1:0-5133 GCA_964449665.1 uncultured Solibacteraceae bacterium | reverse complement strand
TTCGACTTCAACGCGTACATCCTCACCCTGTCCGCGCCCGTCTTCGGCGCGTTCATCTGAACCATCGACATCAGGAACTTGTAAACATCCACAAGCGCGGCGGCGTCCTGCTCGCTGCGCATCACGGCCTCGCCACCGATCTCGACATTGGCGCCAAACCGCACGCCGCCCGAGGTCTGCGTGATCGCCTGCAGCACTTCGCCCTTCAGCGCGCCGCCCAGGTTCGGATTCGAGACCGCGCCCGCGAACTTCGAAGGCGCGCCGTTGCTTACGGCCCACGCATCCCATTTCGCCGACGCCGCGCTTGCCTGCGCCGTGATCGCCGGCGCCACGCTCTTGCCGTCCTGGAAGCGGTCCACCGCAGCCTTCACATCCTCAGTCGGCCCGCCGATCGCCATTCCCGACAGCAGCGCCACCACGCCTTCGGATTCCTTCTTCGGGTTCAGCGCGAAGATCGTCACGCCGTTGTAGGAGTTCAGCACCGCGCCGTGCAGGCTCGCCGCCGCCGTCAACTTCGCCGAATCGAACGTGCCCCGCACCATCACCACCGCGTTGCCCTTGCCGCTCATATTCTTCGAGGCCACCAGCACCTCGCGCAAGTCGCGGCGCGGATCGAAGCCGGTCATCTCAATCATCTTCTGCAGCTTGTCTTCTTCGGCGCCAATCTTGGACAAGGCGAACTGGCCGAACGGCGAGTTCATCACCTTGTCGATATCGGCTCCGGCCACGAACTCGGCGTCGGGCATTACGGCCTTCAGCATGGCTGGGTCGGCCGCGGCCATGGGCAGCGACATTGCGGCGGCAAGCGCCAGAGCGGGGAGGGTCATTCGATAGTTCATTGTTTTCCTCACATCCCTCCTTACGGTCGAGAGTGGCGTTCTGTTCCGGATTTTTCTACAACCTCCGGCCCCACCGGCACCTGATCCACGATTTCGATGCCGTAGCCTTCCAAAGCCACGATCTTCCGGGGGTGGTTGGTGAGCAGCCGGATCCGGCTAAGCCCTAGATCGGACAGGATCTGCGCACCAATGCCCACCTCATGCTGCAACTTCCTTTGCCCATCGGGCGTGGCATAGTGCAAAAACTCGCGCCCGTGCGGAATCAGCCGCGCCGCGCCCGCCTCCGACGGCTCAATGTGAATCCCCGGCCCGGTCTGGTGCAGGTAAACCAGCACCCCCTGCCCCTGCTCGGCAATCTGCCGCAGCGAACGGTGCAGCAGGCTGGAACAGGCGCAGTCGAGCGAGCCGAACAGATTGCCATAGCTGCAGTGCGAATGCATTCGCACGAGCACTTCAGGGGCCCCGGAAATGTCGCCGTAAACGAGCGCCATGTGGCGTTCCGGATTGTCGGTGACGCCGATCGAGCTTGTATAGGCGATTGTCCGGAACTCGCCCGCGTGCGTGCGAATCGTCCCTTCGCCCAGGCGGCGCACAATGCGCTCGTGCTGCATCCGGTAGCGGATCAGATCGGCCACGGAGACCAGCTTCAGGTCGAAACGCTCACAGAATTCCAATAACTGCGGCAGACGCGCCATCGTGCCGTCGTCGTTCATGATTTCGCAGATCACGCCGCCCGGCCGTAAGCCTGCCATGCGCGCTAAATCCACCGCCGCCTCGGTCTGCCCGGCGCGCACCAGCACGCCGCCCGACCGCGCGCGCAGCGGAAACATGTGCCCCGGCCGCGCCAGATCCTGCGGCCTGCTCAGCGGATCGATCGCCACGCGGATCGTCCGCGCGCGGTCGGCCGCCGAAATCCCCGTCGATACGCCCTCGCGCGCGTCAATCGCCTCGCAGAACGCCGTGCCGAACATCGACGTGTTCCGAGGCGACATCAGCGGCAGGTGCAGCGCGTCGCAGATCTCCGGAGCCAGCGCCAGACAAATCAGCCCGCGCCCCTGCATGGCCATGAAATTGATCATCTCCGGCGTGATCAACTCGGCCGCAACCGTGAGGTCGCCTTCGTTCTCGCGGTCCTCGTCGTCGACGACCACGAGCATCTTGCCCCGTCGGAATTCTTCAATCGCTTCGGGAATGGTGGCAAAGGGCATGCGAATTGCGCTCACTTTGATTATCGCGTGGCCGGCGCTGGACCGTGGCGGGGGCTTCTGTCAACGATCCGCAACAGGGCCGGTGCCATAATAAAACCTTCCCCGGAACATGCACCAACACCGCCTGGAATTGCACGCCACCATCAGCCCGCACGAGGAGCGGATGGAACGCCTGCGCTACTTCGGCTTCGCGGGCATTGTCGGCGTTCTGCTCCTCCTCAACCTCACCGGCACCTTCCGCGAGATCGCCGGCATCGACACGGCCGCCATCCTCACCGTCGCCGCCGGATACCGCACCTTCTATAACGCCATCGCCGGCCTGCTCGATAAAACCATCTCCGCCGACCTCGCCATCTGCATCGCCGTCATCGCCGCGCTCAGCGTAGGCGAGTATCTTGCCGCCGCCGAAGCCATGTTCATCATGTTGGTCGGCGAAGGCCTGGAAGGTTACGCCGCCAAACGCACCTCGCGTGCCATCCAGCAGTTCGTCGAACAAATGCCCCGCCGCGCCCGCCTCCTCCGCGATGGCGAAGAAGTGGAAGTGGACGCCGCCGCGCTGCTTCCAGGCGATCTCATCCTCGTCCGCGCCGGCGAACGCCTCGCCGCCGACGGCATCATCGACGATGGCGCCAGTTCGCTGAACGAAGCCAGCATCACGGGCGAATCTGTCCCCCGCGATAAGGAGCCCGGTGACGAAGTCTTCATGGGCACCCTCAACGGCGAGGGCCTGCTCCGCATCCGCGTCACCCGCGCCGGCGAAGACACCACGCTTGCCCGCGTCATCCACCTCGTCGAACACGCTCGCGAAAACAAAGCCCCCGTCGAACGCCTCGCCGACCGCTTCGCCAAATACTTTGTCCCCGCCCTTCTCCTCGCCGGCGCCGCAACCTATTACTTCACGCGCGACTGGCTACGCACGGTCTCAGTCCTGATCGTCGGCTGCCCCTGCGCGCTCATCCTCGCCACGCCCACCGCGATGGTCGCCGCCATCGGAGGCCTCGCCCGCCGCGGCATTCTCGTGCGCGGCGGCACCGTGCTGCAACAGGCCGCCGAACTCGATACGCTGCTCTTCGACAAAACCGGCACCGTCACGGAAGGCAATTTCGAGGTGCTGAAGCTCCTGCCGCAAGGCATCGCCGAAGATGACCTGCTCCGCCTCGCGGCCGCCGCCGAACGCGGTTCCGATCACGTGCTTGCCCGCGTCATCGTCGACACCGCTCGCGAACGTGGCATCGCCCTCGCCGAACCCGACGCCGCCCGCATCGTGGCCGGACGCGGAGCCGAATGCACCCTCCACGGCCGCGTCATCCGCGCCGGAAACGCTGCCTACCTGCAGGAGTCCGGCGTCATCACCCCGCAGGAAGCGCTCGATGAAGCCGACCGCCTCGGAGCCACCGCCGTTCTTGTCGCCGACGACGGCCGCTATGCAGGCGCGATCCTCCTCCGCGATCGCATCCGCGCGGGCGTCCACGACGCCATCCACGAACTTGAAGACCTCGAGATTCGCCACATCGTCATGCTCACCGGCGACCGCCGCCGCGCCGCCGAAGCCATCGCCCGCGAGGCCGGCATCGAGAGCGTCGAAAGCGAACTGCTGCCCGAGCAAAAGCTCGAACGCGTCCGCCACTGGGCCTCACAAGGCAAGATCGTCGGCATGGTCGGCGATGGCGTTAACGACGCGCCCGCCCTCGCCGCCGCCCACGTCGGCATTGCCGTCAAGGGCGCCAGCGACATCACCGCCGAAGCCGCCGGCGTGGTCTACCTCGGCCAGTCCCTCGACCAACTCCCGAAGTTGATCGAGGTCAGCCGCAAAGCCGTCGCCATTGTCTGGCAGAGCATTCTCATCTTCGCCGTCGGCGTCAACGCGCTCGCCATCTTCCTCGCCTCCACCGGACGCATGGGCCCTCTCGGCGCCGCCTTCACGCACCAAATCGCCTCGTTCCTCGTAATGCTGAACGCGCTGCGCCTGCTCGAAGTGGAAGACCGCGGGGTAGGGAAGTTGCGCCGCCGCATCGCGGAGTTTACGCAGTCCGGTTGGGCCCGCCTCCTCGGCTATCGCATCAAGCTCTGGATCTCACGCCTCGAACCCAAGGCCTGGTTCCTCTACCTCCTCGAACACCGTCAGCGCTTCTATCGACCCGCCGCCATCGCGCTCGCCGCGCTTGTGCTCCTGAACGGCTTCTACATCCTCCAGCCCAACGAGGTCGGCGTCATCGAACGCTTCGGCAAAAAGATTCTGCCCCACGCCGAACCGGGCCTTCACTACAAACTCCCCTGGCCCGTCGAAACGCTCACGCGCGTGGAAGCCCGTCGCGTGCGCGTCGTCGAGATTGGTTTCCGCTCCATCGCCGGCGTCGCGCAAGAATTCGAGCCCGCTGCCTATGAGTGGAACGTCCAGCACCGCGCCGGACGCTTCCAACGCCGCCCCGAAGAGGCGCTCATGCTTTCCGGCGATCAGAACATGACCGAACTCACCGCGATCGTGCACTACCGCCTCGCCCAGCCCGAGGACTTCCTCTTCCGTCACCTCGATGGCGAAGCCGTCGTGCGCACCGCCTCGGAGAGCATCCTGCGAGGCGTCATCGCCTCTTCGCCGCTCGATGAAGCGCTCACCATCAGCCGCCGCGCCATCGAAGACCGCGCGAAGAAGGAACTGCAAGAGCGCCTTACCCGCTACCACGCAGGCGTCGAAGTGCTGCAAGTGAAGCTCCTCGATGTCCACCCGTCGGTCGAAGTCGTCGACGCCTTCCGCGACGTCTCCGGCGCATACGAAGAAAAGAACCGCCTCATCAACGAAGCCGAGGGCTACCGAAACGAACAGGTTGCACTCGCCCGTGGCCGCGCCGCGGCCAGTATCAAAACCGCGCAAGGCTATTCCACCAGCCGCAAGTCGCGCGCCGCCGGAGACGCCAGCCGGTTCACGCAATTCGAAAACGCCTTTCGCGCTTCGCCCGGCACCACCGAAACGCGCCTCTACCTCGAAACAATGGAACAGATTCTGCCCGGCAAGAAGAAGATGATTGTCGACTCCTCCCGAGGCCGCCGCCATCTCATGTTGATCGAAGACGGCATGGACCTCAGCGCCG
>CAYUZM010000427.1:0-5585 GCA_964449665.1 uncultured Solibacteraceae bacterium | reverse complement strand
GTCGTCGTCGAGCAGCTTCGCCACGCCAAAGTCGCCGAGCTTCGGCGCGCCGCCAAATCCGCTCAGCGAAATTACCGTCGAGATCACCGGAATCGGCACCAACGTTGTCTCAAACTGGATCGACTACAACCGGCCGTAGGGTGCCGCAAGACTTCCGTGATTCGGGCCCGAATAGAGATTGCCGAACGTGAACGTGGGTAGCGTGAACGGATTCGGGATAACGTTGCACGGGCCCTGATTGGGCCGGATGCAGCTTTCCCTGAATCCAGGCGTCGAAGGCGCGGTATCGAGCCGGATGATGCTCGTGTTCGGTGCGAGGTTGACGGTATTTCCTGCTTGGGTGATTCTGCCGCTCCACCAACCGAATACGTGGTTGGGACCAGCGGCCAGCGCCGACCCAAATTTCACATTGAACGGAAACGTCTGCACGCCCGTGCCCGCATTCTGGCGGCTTTCGCCGATTCCGACCAATTTGTAGTTTTCACCGCCCGTCCCTTGCAAAAGCAGCGGCGTAATCCAGTTTCTGTCGGCAGTGGTGTTGTTGAAGAACGAGAAGTTCACGAGCGTCTCGCCCTCCGGAATCACTCCAAGGTACAAAATGGCAGCGCCTACCGTACCGTCGGGGTACTGCCGAGGAATGAGGGGAGGACCCTGCACGCCAGCGATCGCCGGAAGTGCCAGTTGCACAAGTACAAAGAGATAACCCAAAAGCGGGTGGATCTGGGGAATTCGCATTCGAGTAGCCTATTCGCCCAGTGAACCCCAAATCATCATTCAAATGGATGAGACAGCTGGAATTTAGGATTGCAGCAAAGCCCTCCGGCCCAGCAGTGCGACAAGTTCCCCCTGCTTCCGCGTGCCCGTCTTCTGGTAGATGTGCTGCAGGTGCGTGCGCGCCGTGTTCCGGGACACCGCCAGCGCCTCGGCCGCCGATTCGAGTGAAGTCCCGCCGCCCAATAACGCCGCCAGCCTCGCCTCTGCTGCCGTCAGCCCGAATAGCCGCTGCAATGTCTCTGTGTTGGTTCCTGGCTTACCGTCTGGGTCGATGACGAACACGGCCACCGTGGGAGTCGCCAGGCCAAAAAACTCCGCGGTCACGTCGCGCCGGAGGCTGAACACACTGGCGAGGTACGAACCGTGATGTGACCGCTTGCGAAGGCGGATCGTTCCACCGGGCGACAACGCACCCTGTGTCGAAGCCAAGGCTGCTCGCCGCGTCAATGCGCCCAGCTCTTCCGTAAGAGTTCGATTTGCCGCGCGCAGTCCGTCCGGATACACCGAAATGCCGTCGTTGGCGGCGGCAATGCGCTCGGCCGACTGGTTCATCCGCAGCACGCGGCCATAGCCATTCAGCAGAAACACGGCGCGCCCCTGCGCGTCCAGCGGTCCGGTGAGGCCGGTGACGCTCTCCGTCTTGAGATAGGAAAGCTGCACATGCAAATTGAGTGCGTTGCGCAAGTGGGGAAGCAGCGTCTGCACCGCGCACTCTTCCTGGCCCTCCAATGGACCGTGCGCCTCGCTCCTCAACAGCGAAAACGTGCAGAGCCCTTCAGGTCCCCTGTACAACGAACACCCGAAACCGTAATGCAGTTTGAGCGGCTTGTAGAAGTCGTTGTAGCACTCCGAGCGCATCAGCGTGGCGTTGTCGCATAAGCTATGCGAGGACGCATAGTCTACGATTTCCACAAGCCGGCGGGATCGCATTGCGGCGAGGTACGGATCCACCGCGTAATAGTGCGACTCGAAGCCGGACATGTGCGCGGCATCCATCCCGATGCCGAAAAGACTGCGAAATCCGGGCCGGTTCAGGCCGAGTGCAAAAAACAGACTGCCCGCATGGAACAACTTGCCGAATCGCTCCAGTACGCCAATCCAACCCTGTGAATCGAGTGTCGTCTCCGAAATTTCTCCCACCAATCGGACTAGTTCTTTGTTGGACGGATCATTCCGGCGCGGCATGCGATGCCGCTTAGCATGCCGTATTCTCCTAAATGCGTCAACTACTTTTCTTCCTCACACCGCCCCCGCCACCCACAACGCATCCTCCCCCGACACGCGCTCACGCAACCGCCGTACGACAGCTTCCACTTCTGGTAATTCCGGCACTCTCCCAATCTACTCACTCCGCAACGCCCGCACCGGATCCACGCGCGCCGCCCGCCGCGCCGGAGCCAACACTGCCGCCACCAACGCCACCGCCAACACGCCCAACGACACCGCCCAGCTCGCCGGGTCCCACGCCTGCGTCCCAAACAGAAACGCCGCCAGGAAACGCGCCGCGCCCCACGCCAGCGCCGCCCCACACACCAGCCCCACTCCAATCCACCGCCCCGCCTCCGACAACACCGCGTTTCGAATCCGCGCCGGCGTTGCCCCCAGCGCCATCCGCACCCCAATGTCCCTCCGCCGCTGCGTCACCAAATACGACGCCACGCCCGCCAACCCCATCGCCGCCAGCGCCAGCGCCACCCCCGCGAATGCCGCCAGCAGCCACGCCGTGAATCTGGGCCGAGCCGCCAACTCTCCCGCGCGCTCCTCCATCGTTTCGAACTTCACCGGCAACTGCCCATCCATCCCCGCGATCTCCGCCTTCAACCATCGCGCCGTCGCCCCCGGCTCGCCCTGCGCCCGCACCACCAGAAACAAACGCCGCCGTGCCCCCCGCGCTTCCGCTCTCCGCACCACGTAATACTCCGGATCGCCCTCCGCAGCCAGCCCTGCGTTCCGCGTATCCCGTGCAATCCCCACCACCACATGCCACGGCGTCTCCAACCCCCCGGGCGACAACCGCTTCCCCAATGCACTCTCCCCCGGAAACAACTTCCGCTCCAACCGCTCGCTCAACACCATCGCCGTCTCGACCCCTGTGCGATCCCCCTCCACAAACCCGCGCCCGCGCACCATTGGAATTCGCAGCGCTTCAAAATAGCCCGGCGTCACACCGCGCCACGCCACCATGCCTCCTGTCCCGTTCTCGGGCAGCGGCCTCCCCTCCACGGCAATCCGCGCGAAAATCATCGAACCCATCGGGCCCGACGGGGGTAGCGAATCGCTCAACGCCGCTGCCTGCACCCCCGGAGCCCGCCGTGCCCTTTCGAGCAGCCGCTCAAAAAACTCCATCTGCCGCTCCGGAGTCCCATACTTCGCTGGATTCAACGTCACTCCGGCCGACAGCACATGGCTCGTATCGAATCCAAGCGGCACGCTCTCCATCTTCCACAGGCTTCGCAACACCAGTGCGCAGCTCCCCAACAGCGCGAACGTCACAGCCACCTGCGCCGACACCATCGCCATCCGCGCCCACGGCCTCACTCCGCCTGTCGACCGCTCTCCATGCAATCCCCGCATTCGCGCCGCCCACCACGCTGGCGCCATCCCAATCCCCGTTGCCGCCACCAACGCCGCGCCCCCCGCCGCCGCCAACACGCGCCAATCCAACGAAGCCTGCGCCAGCTTCGGTATCCCCGCCGGAGCCATCGCCACAAACACGCGCACCAGCCCATACGCCACGCCCAACCCCAACGCCGCTCCCGCCGCGGCGAGCATCAGGCTCTCCGTCAATACCAATGCCGCCAGCCTTCCCTTGCTCGCCCCCAATGACGCCCGCACGCCCAACTCCCGCTCCCGCGCCGCCATCCTCGCGAGCAATAGATTCGCCACATTCACGCAGGCAATCGACAACAGCGCCCCCACCGCCGCCAGCAGCAACCATGCCGCTTTCCGCGCCTCGCCCATCTGCCGGTCGCGCAGCCCCCGCACCCGCAGCGTCACCTCCTTGCGAAACGAGGGCGGCACGTTCTTCAACATCTCTTGAAACAACGGTTGCAGCGCCGCGCTCGCCTGCGCCGCCGTCACGCCCTCCTTCAACCTCGCAAAGCCACGCAAAAATGTCATCGCACCCGGCCGCCCCAAGGGCAGCACCGGCAACTGCTGCGGCCACACCACATCCGCCTCCGCCAACGTCGGCAACTCAAACCCTTCCGGCAACACACCCGCCACCAGCACGGGCTTCCCATCAATCGTCAACCGTTTGCCCTCGATACCTGCATCGCCGCCGAACTTCCGCCGCCATAATCCATGACTGATCAGCGCCACCCGCGGTGCGCCCGCCACGTCCTCCTCGGGCGCGAAGTCCCGTCCCGCCGCCACCCGCATCCGCAACGCCCGCAGCAGATTCCACTCCACGCCCGCGCACCGTAGCCGCTCAGGCGCGTCTTCGGTCAAATCGCACTCCTGCGTGCCCGCCGTCACCGTCGTCACCGCCTCAAACGGCTCTGGTGTCTTCTTCCACAAATGCACGTAGTCCGGACTCAACAGAAACTCGTTCGCGTCCAGCGGCGCCATCAAACCCACCGACACAATCCGCTCGCCATCGGGGTAGGGAAGCGGCCGGAATAGAATCCGGTCCACCATGCTGAACATCCCCGCCGCCGCGCCCAATCCCAACGCCAGCGTGCCAATCGCCGCCATGGCAAACCCAGGATGCCGCCTCCACGTGTTCAGCGTGAACCTCACATCCCGCACCGCCGCCTCCAGCCACCCCCATCGCCACACGTCCCGCATCTCCTCGCGCGTCCACAACTCGCCTCCCAACCGCGCCCGCGCCGCCGCCCCTTCCACGCCATCGTGCTCGGCCCGCATCGCCAGATGAGCTTCCAACTCCTCGCGCATCTCCTCATCGCCCGGCCCGCGCCGCAACCAGTCCCTCAGGCCCATTCGCACACCCTCCTCACTCCCTCGGCCAACGCACTCCAGCTCTCCTCAACCGCCTTCAACCGCGCCCGCCCCGCCCTCGTCAGCTTGTAGTACCGCGCCCGCCGCGCATTGCCGGTCACTCCCCACTCCGCCGCAATGTACCCACCCTTCTCCATCCGGTGCAGCGCCGGATACAACGACCCCTCTTCCACTCGCAGCAATTCCGACGAGCGTTCCTCAATCTGCAGCGCGATCCCAAACCCGTGGTTCGCCCCGCGCTGCAGAGTTTTCAGAATGAGAAGTTCCAGCGCCGCCTGCGGCGTATCGGCTTTGTCCATGCCATTACCCTATCACTCTAGGGTAGACACCAAGGGGAGAGAAAAGTTCCCGCGCGCCGGCTTTTCAGCTTCCCGCCGCGCCTTCGCCGGCAACTCTTCCACGCCCAACTTCCTCCCCCACTCATCCAGGTACGCATCATCGAGTCGCGCCGCCTGAACCTGGAGGATGCTCAGAATGTCACCCCATTGGCGATCGGAAACCGCACCGCCCCGGCAATCCCAAACCAGTTTTGCCAGCACCATGTCTTCCGCGCTCGCCACAGGAAAGTCGATGCCTTCCAGTCCGGGCATCGCCGATCCGGAAATGCGTCTCCGTCCAAGTTCGCCGTGAGTGAATTCATCGTCGCCCGCGGGAAAGAAGTCGAACTTGAACACACTCGCAACATGAATCGCGTTGAATGGGCGGTGTGCCGCAACGGCGGACCGGACGGTTTCCAGATCGACGAAAAAACTGCGGCTCAGTTTTTCGCAGAACGCCTGCAGATCGACGCTGCGAAAGTCGACAAGGACATCGACGTCATTCGTTAGGCGCGGCGGGCCGTAGGTGCCGCT
>CAYUZM010000426.1:0-5585 GCA_964449665.1 uncultured Solibacteraceae bacterium | reverse complement strand
GCCAAAACTCCATCGTCTCCGCCACCACCCGGTACCCGCCCCAATGCTCCGGCAACGGCACCTCCTCCGGAAACCGCGCCTCCGCCTCCGCCAACGCCCACTCCAGCGCCTCCCGCGACCCCACCACCTCGCTCTGCCGCGAAGCCCAAGCCCCCAACTGATGCCCCCGCGGCCGCGTCGCAAAGTACGCCGCGCTCTGCTCCCCGCTCAGCCGCTGCACCCGCCCGCTGATGCGCACCTGCCGCTCCAGTTCCGCCCAATAGAAGTTCAGTGCCGCCCGTGGATTCGCTGCCAACTCGCGCCCCTTCGCGCTCTCGTAGTTGGAGTAGAAACAGAACCCGCCCGCGTCATAGCCGCGCAGCAGCACAATCCGCACATCCGGCTCGCCCCCGCCGCTCGCCGTTGCCAGCGCCATCGCGTTCGGCTCCGGCACCCCCGCCTCAATCGCCGCGTGCATCCAAAGCTCAAACTGATGCAGCGGATCGGCGCTGAGCAGCCTCTCGTCAAGCTCCCCCTGTTCGTAACTGATGCGCGCCCGCGCAATCACGTCCTGGGGATTCACGCTCAACTCTTCTTCTGCTCGTCTTTCTTCGCGTCGTCTTTTTTCTGGTTCTGCGGCCGGAACCGCCGCACGCGCACCACCGGTTTCGCGCTGGCCAACTCCACCATCGCCTCCACCATCGCCGCCTTCTTCTCCGGATCGAGAATCATGTACCGGTGCTTGCCCCCGGCCACGGCCGTGAACTTCGTGCTCCCATCGTCCATCACGTCGATGCGCCCAGGCTCGGACAACTTGAAGTAGTTCTCCTTCGGCCGCACCGCCTGCAACACCGCCGTCACGTCATAGCACTTGGCGTTGTACGGCATCTTCTCCGCCGCGCGATAGGCGTCCACCGTCGGATGATTCGCCGCCCAGGCGAACTTCGTCTCGAGCGCTTCCACCGGGAACAGCACCTGCTCGCCCAGCTCCTCGCCGCTCGCAATGATCTCGCCGGGCCACTCGGCAAACAGCTTCTTCGCCGCCGCCACATCGAGCTTAATGTTGTATTCCGGCCCACCCGCCGGATACTTCCCGCCCATGATCACCAGCGTGCGCACCTTCGCCGTAATCAGATCCTTCACGCCCGGCAGGTCGAGCATCTTGCGGAAGTTCGTCGCCGGACCCGTAATCACCACCACGCAGTTCTGGTCATACTGCGACGTCAGCGCATTGCGAATTAGCGCCTCAGCCTCGGCGGTATCCACCAGCTTCTCGATGCCATGCTGATACACCGGCTTGCCATCGGCGCCCATGCGGTCCAGCACGGCCTTCATCATCGGCGTGTCTTCCGGCAGCGCGCCCTTCAGCGCCATCCCCGTCGGCAGCGCGCGGCCCATCGCCGAAAACGCCCCGCTCACCGCCCCCGCGTAAAACCGCCCGATCACTTCGCACATCGCCGCCGAACGCAGGTTCGGCTTGCTCGTGCTGATCGACACCACGCGGCATTCGTTCTTGCCGTCCAGCCCATACAGTACCGACAGCGCCAGGGCATCGTCGATGGCGTTGCCCATGTCGCAGTCGAAGATCACCCCGAGCGGCGGTTTCGGCCTCGGTTCCAGTTGCATCGGTTGTCCGTCCGTTCGTGGCTAGCTGAGTGACAGGCCGTCGAGCGCGCCCGTGGAGTCGCCGAACTGCTCCACCTTCACGCCCATCTGGTCCATCATCGTGATGAACAGGTTCGACATGGGCGTCTCCTTGCGGTACACCACGCGGCGTCCACTCTTGATGTAGCCGCCCGCGCGCCCCGCGATCAACGTCGGCAGGTCTTCGTGGTTGTGGCGGTTGCCATCGCACAGGCCCGCGCCGTAGACGATCATCGAGTTGTCGAGCAGCGTCGAATCGCCCTCTTGAATGCTCTTCAAGCGGCCCAGCCAGTCGCTGAACTGCTTCACGTGATAGGTGTTGATCTGCGACACCTTTTCCATCAGCGCCGCCTGGTTCTGGTGGTGCGTCAACGGATGGTGGCCGTCGGAGATGCCGATCTCGCGATAAGCGCGGCTCGTGCCCTCGCGAGTCACCAGGAACGTGAACACGCGGCTCATGTCGGTCTGTAGCGCCACGGTCAGCATATCGGTCATCAGCTTGAAGTGCTCGGCAAAGTCGGCCGGCACGCCATACGGCTTCGGCATGCCCGGATCGATCTGCGCGTTGTCCTTCTCGGCGCGCTCCAACTGGCGCTCAATCTCCCGCACCGAAGACAGGTACTCTTCGAGCTTCCGGTTGTCCGAAGGCCCAAGGTTGGTCTGCAGCCGCTTCGTGTCTTCCTGCACGAAGTCGAGAATGCTACGGCGATACTTGTTGCGCTGCGCCTTCGCTTCCGGCGTCAATCCGGCATCGGCGCCGAACAGCCGTTCGAACAACGCCCGCGGATCGAGAATCGGAGGCAGCGGCTGCGTCTCGCTGCGCCAGGCCAGGTTGTTCGTATACGCGCACGAGTAACCGGAGTCGCAATCGCCCGCCTGCCGCGCATCTTCCAAGCCCAGCTCCAGCGAGGGGAAGCGCGTCTTGTGGCCCACTTCGTTGGCCACAATCTGGTCCATCGAAATGCCGCACTTGATATCCACGGCGCTCTTCCGCGGCTGCACGCCCGTCAGGTACGATCCGCAGCAGCGCCCATGGTCGCCCGCGCCGTCCAGCAGCGCGCGCCCATTGTTGTGCGTCAGGTTCGACGTGATGAGGATGTCTTCCTTGTGCGGCTCCAGCGGCGCCATGATGCGCGACAGCTTGCCCAGCTTACCTTCGTAGTCGATGTTCCAATTGCGCACGTCCATGCCATTCGGCACGTAGACAAAACCCATGCGCACGGGTGCCTTCACCGCGGCCGACAGCGCCGGCGTCATCGCGTCCAGGAATGGCAGCCCCACGGCGGCGCCCAGGCCGCGCAAAAACGTTCTCCGGGGAAGCGCTTTTTTCGTTATCATCGCCCTGCGATCTCCTTGCCCTTCAAGCCCTGCTTGCTCTTATCGCTCTTATCGGTTTCGCGGTTGCGGGACACTTCTCCCCGCCTGTTCTGGAACGGAAGGCTCCGCACCACTTCGCTGATAAGAGTTTGAAACTTATATTCATCGGTTGCAACCGCCTTCACGATGCCGCTCACCGTCCGCCGGTCGTAGCGCTCCAGGCCCCGGCCCAGCGCATAGGTCAGCATTTTTTCCGTGATGCAGCGCGTGAACTCCGGCAGGTCGCCCACCAACAGCTTCCGCATCTCGGCGGGCGTCGTGAACGACTTCCCATTCGGGAACGTCCCGCTCACGTCGATGGCGAACTTGCCGTCCATCGTGCGCCAGCGTCCGATCGCGTCGTAGTTCTCCAAACCGAAGCCCAGCACGTCCATCCGCGCGTGGCACGAAGCGCAAATCGCGTTCGAACGGTGCTGCTCCAACTGTTGCCGCAGCGAACCCTTGTTGCCCACCGCTGCTTCGTCGAGCGAAGGCACATCCGGCGGCGGTTCCGGCGGCGGCGCGCCCAGCACGTTCTGCAGCAGATACTTCCCGCGGATCACCGGCGACGTCCGCGTCGGATAGCTCGAAACCGTCAACACGCTCGCGTGGCTCAGAATGCCGCCGCGCTCGTTGGTCGCCAGTTGTACGCGCCGGAACTCCGGACCTTCCACGCCCGCAATGCCGTAGTGCCGCGCCAAACGGTCGTTCAGGAACGTGTAATCGGCGTCCAGAAACTCGCTCATCGGTCGGTTATTGCGGAGAATGTTCTCAAAGAACAGCCGCGTCTCGGCCTTCATCGCATCACGCAGGTCCGGTCCCCAATCGGCAAACTTCACCGGATCAGGCTTCACCGAATCGAGGTTCCGCGTCTCCAGCCACTGCCCGGCAAAATTCTCGGCAAACGCCGCGCTGCGGTCGTCGGCCAGCATGCGCTTCACCTGCGCGTCGAGCACGCCCGCTTCGCGCAACTGATTCTTCTCCGCCAGCGCGAGCAGTTGTTCGTCGGGCATCGAACTCCAAAGGAAGTAGCTCAGCCGTGAAGCCAGTTCCAAGTCCGTGATCGGGTGAACCTTCCCCGGATCCGTCGGGCTCGCGTTGCGCTCAATGCGGAACAGGAACTTCGGCGACACCAGCATCGCCTGAATCGCCAACTGCAACCCCTGCTCGACGTTCTGCCCTTCCGCCTTCGCGAAGTCCACGAACTTCGCAAGCTGCGCTACCTCGGCCGGCGTCACCGGACGCCGGTAGGCCCGCCGCGCCAGGGTCGCCAGAATCTTGTTCACGCACGCCTTGCCCGTCGCCGGATCGCACACCAGAATCTTCTTCCGGCTCGCCCGCTCGCCCTGCATCGCAAACGGCCCCACGAACGTTACCGCGCCAATGTACTTGTTCTTCTTCTGGTCGCGCGCCTCTTTGTCCGTGAGCGTCTTCACGAAGTCGTCGTTCAGGAAGCCCATGCGGAACACGTGGTCGCCTTCGGGCAGCGCAATCTTGAACTCCTCCACCGACATCGGGTTGAAGTACACCAGCTTCGACGGCTTCGTCTCCACCGTCATCTTGTGGATCATCTTGCCGTCCATCCAGAACGCCATTTCGACAGGCTTCGCATCGGCGGCGCGCTCGCCCGGCAGTTGCACGATGATCGTGTACTCGGCATCCCAATCCACCTGGTGCGTCAGCTCCACCGTGCTGCGGTCGATCCGCCGCAATGGCTGGCCCTTGCCGCTGAACTCGAATTCGAGCGGCTTCTTCGGTAGCGGATCGGCGCCAATGGCCCGCGCGGCAATGCGTTCGGCCGCCCGCACATACTTGTCCATCAGCATCGGCGAGATAGTCAACACATCGCCGATGTTGTCGAAGCCGTAGCCGGAATCATCGGTCGGAAAATCTTTCTCGGCCCGGAAATCCACCGCCAGCAAATCGCGAATCGTGTTCGAGTACTCGTTCCGGTTCAACCGCCGCGCCGTCACGCGCCCCGGATCGGGCTGAACCTTGCGGTCGGCCTTCTCAAACTCGGCTTCCATGAACTTCGTGAAGCCGTCAATCTGTTCCTGCGTCGGCTTGGGCGCGTCCTTCGGCGGCATCTCGCCCGAACGCACCTTGGCGACAATCTTCTCCCACGCCTCGCGGTACTCGCCAATCGACGTAGGATGCGTGAACGGGGCAATGTTCAATCCGCCCGACGCATTGCGGTCGTTATGACACGCAAAGCACCGCCGGTTCAACATCGGCTTCACCGTCTGGTCGAACGCGGATTGCGGTTTTTGCTGGGCGAACGCGCTAACTCCCACAAGGGACACAATTACCGCGTTCCGCCAAATGCGATGAGACATACGAGGCTCTACTATAGAAAACGCTTTCTTCCTTAAAGATGTTACACCGATTCGTGCTGTTATAAATTAAGTGCGATGATTCTTCCGCGCCGCCTTTTTCTGCAATCCGCCGCCGCATTTCCCGCGGCCGCCGCGCTTCCCGCCACCGCCGCGCTTCCGCCGGCCGCCCAAGGCCAAAACCCGCCCGCGCCCGCGACTCCCCCGCCCCCAACCGGCCCCCGTCACATCGCCGCAGACCCCCGTCACATCGCCGCAGACCCCCGTCACATC
>CAYUZM010000425.1:0-5602 GCA_964449665.1 uncultured Solibacteraceae bacterium | reverse complement strand
CAAAAGATGTACGAGAAGAGCATTCTCGACGGCGTGCTGGAAGATGCGCGGCGGCTACAGGCTTCACTCGGCGGCGCGGACAAGAAGAAGATCGACGAGTATCTGACTTCCGTGCGGGAGATCGAAGCACGCATTCAGGCCGTGGAGCGCACGGGGCGCGGAGTGCCGAATGTGAACTATGCGCCGCCGTCGGCGAGTGTGCCGAGCGACTTCGGCGAACACGCGCGGTTGATTCTGGATTTGATGGTGCTGGGCTTTCAAACGGACGCGACGCGGGTGGCGACGGTGCTGTTCAGTATCGAGCAAAGTCCGCGTGCGTACGGGGCCGAGATCGGGTTGCCCGAGGGGCATCACGGGTTGACCCATCACAGCGGCGATCAGGAAAAGATCGAGAAGGTGACGCAGATCAACTGCTATCACATTCAGTCGCTCGTCTACGTGCTGGAGAAGATGAAGTCGATCAAAGAGGGAGACGGCACGCTGCTCGACCACTCGATGATTGCTTATGGCAGCGGCATTTCGGATGGCAATATGCACGACCACAGCAATCTTCCGCTCATCCTGGCGGGCGGCGGCAACGGGACGTTGAAGGGCGGACGGCATGTCCGCTACGAAAAGGGGACGCCGATGGCGAACCTGTTCGTCTCGTTGCTGGACCGCATGGGCGTCGAGCCGGAGCGGTTTGGCGACAGCAACGGAAAGCTGGACAGGCTGAGTTTGTAGGCGGCCTGCCGCGCGTCTTTACGCCGCCGCCGCGCTATCCCGTCACAACCTGGTGCTTTTTCACCCAGCCGGGATCGAGATCGACTCCGAAACCAGGCCCGGTGGGGACTTGGATTTTGCCGTCGACAACCTTGAGCGTCGAGGTCTTGCACTCGTACGGCACGTGGGTTCGAAGTGACTTGAATTCGTGGTGCGCACCGGCATTGGGCAGTGCCGAGACGAGTTGCACGTTGTAGAGGAACCCCAGACCGCCGCCCGACATGTGCGGGACGGTGGTCTTGCCGAAAACGGCGGCCATCTTGGCGACCTTCATCGAACGGATCATGCCGCCGAAGTAGTAGTTGTCCGGCTGAACGATATCGAGGCCGTCGTTGGCCAACAGCCAGCGGAAGCCGTAGAAGCTCTGGTCCTGCTCGCCGTTGGAAACGGGAATTGTCAAGGCGTCGGCCACCTGTTTGATCTCCTCAATGTGGTCGTACATCACAGGCTCTTCGAAGTAGCCGAATTTGTACTCTTCGAGCAGCTTGCCCACGCGGATGGCTTCCGGCACCGTGTAGAAACTGTTTGAGTCCGCATAGAGAGCCATCTTGTCGCCGAAGGTCTTCCGGACAAGCGGCACGATTTTCTCGGTGCGTCCCGGAGGCCCCTGGGCGTACATGTCGGCGGTCATGAACATAAGTCCGCCGACCTTGATTTTGAGGGCATGAACGGGGTAGGCGGCGACGGCCTCCTGAATGAGCTTCATCGACTCTTCCACCGGCTTCTCGCGAAACTCCGTGGCCGTGTAGATGGCGACGTCGGGATTGTGAATTTCGCCGATTAGCTGGCCGACGGGCTTCCGCGCTATACGGCCGAGCATATCGAGAATGGCGAACTCGATCGTGGCGAGCGGAAGGCCGAGCGAGATGCCGTTGTAGCGGAAATTGAAGCCGTAGATGTAGACCTTGTCGAGGATGAGGTCAAGCTCGCGCGCGTCCTTCCCGATGAAGAACGGCTGCAGGTTCTTCAGGAAGATGGGGTAGAGCGTGCTCATGCCGCTGTGAGCAACCGAGATGCCTTCGGCGCCGTCGCGCGAGCGGACGCGGCAGATGTAGTTGTTGCCGAGACGGAGCAGTTCCAGCGTTTCGATGATGACGGGCGCGCGGAAAAGTTGTTTCTTCAGGACCGGCGCGCTGAGGGCCGCATCGAGTTTACGGTAGCGTTCGCTCGTGGGGGGCACGGAGGCCGAGCGCAGGGGGAAGGCAGCGGCGCCGGCGCCGGGGGCGGCGGAGAGAAAGTTTCGGCGGTTGGCATTCATGGCGGGGGCTCGTAAGTGTGAAATCGCCATCAGCCTAACATGGTTTGCGGCGCTGGGGGACTCGCATTCGCGGCCGCGGAGATTGGGATTCGCAACTGCGGGGGACTGGAACTGGCGACGCCGGGGTCTCCAATTGGCGAAGCCGGGGTCTCCAATTGGCAGCAGCGTGGCGGATTGTGGAGTAGCATACCTGTGTGTCCGAATCTGCCTGGGCAACGAGTGACGTTACGGCGACACCGGAGCGCAGAGCTACGCCCCGTCACAGCGCCTTAGTGCGCGTCACTCACTGGCTCACGGCGGTTTGCTTCTTTGCCCTGCTGGTGAGCGGAGTGGAGCTGATTATTTCTCACCCCAGGTTTTATTGGGGCGAAGAGGGCAACGTCAATACGGCGTCGTTGTTCGATCTGCCGATTCCGGCGTCGCGGGCGGCCGTGAAGACGGGCTACGGCTATGTGCTGCCGGACCAGAACGGCTGGAGCCGGTATCTGCATTTTCAAGCGGCGTGGGGCGCCGTGCTCACGGGATTACTATACATAGGCTATGGCGCGGTCACTCGGCACGTGCGCAGGAATCTCGCGCCTTCGGGCAACGATCTTTCGTGGAGTGTGTTATCGCGGGAGATAGTGGACCACTTGCGCTTCAAACGGCCGGGCGAGGCGGATGCGTGGACATACAACGTGCTGCAGCGGCTGACCTATCTCGCGGTGATTTTTGTACTGTTCCCGATGATGATCTGGACAGGGCTGGCCATGTCGCCGGCATTCACATCCGCATTTCCCGCAACGGTCGATATCTTGGGCGGTCATCAGTCGGCGCGGACCATCCATTTCTTTGTCACCTTGTCGCTCGTGCTATTCGTCGCCGTGCACATCGCCATGATCGTTCTGGCGGGATTCCGCGGCCGGATGCGCGCCATGGTTACGGGCCATGTCAACGTCGGGAAGGAGCAACCATGAACAACCCCTCGCGGCGCAAACTGATCACGACGGGACTTACCGCGGCGGCGGGCGTGGGAGGCTTGGCGGCGGCCGCCAAGATCGCCGATCGTTACGGGTTGATTCCACCCGACCATGGAGGCATTTATGGTCCCGGCGAGACGCTGACATATGCGTCGCAGCGGTTGTTGACAAAGCATTCGCTGGCGCGCGAATTCCAACGCGGTCAGATTTCCACTGCGCCGTTCGCCAATGGAAAGCCACCGTCCGACGATGCCTTCAAGCGGTTGCAGACGGGAGGGTTCGCCGAGTGGGGGCTGGAAGTGAATGGAATGGTGGCGCGGCCTGGGTCGTTCTCACTTGCCGACTTGAAGAGCTTTCCGGTGAGCAGTCAGATTACGCAACTCACCTGCGAGGAGGGCTGGAACTTCATCGCCGAGTGGACCGGGGCGCCGTTGCGCGATGTCTTGACGCGAGTGGGCATTCTGCCTCAGGCGAAGTATGTTGTCTATTTTTCGTTTCAGCCTCGCTGGTGGCATAGCGTCGATATGGACGACGCGCTGCATCCGCAGACGCTGCTGACCTACGGCATGAATGGCGGTGAACTTCCGATCGGCCATGGCGGGCCGCTGCGGCTGCGCGTGCCAAGGCAGCTTGGCTACAAGAGCGTGAAATTCATCAACCGGCTGACGGTGACCGACAGTTTGGATCAGTTCTGGCGGAAGAGCAGTTACTCCTGGTACGCGGGGATTTGACACTGCAGTCGCGGTCTGCGCCTCCGGGCACGCGCCACACACGACCACCGTCGCCGGAATAGACTAGGATCTCTATGCGTGCCCTCGCACTTGCTTTGCTCACGGTTCCGTTGCTGGCGCAACATGGCCGCTACCTCAGCGATTCCCACCACCCATCGATCGGCAACCCCGAAGCGATCGCGGCCGGTGCAAAGCTCTTCATGGGCTCCTGCGCCGGCTGCCACGGTCCGGATGGCGGCGGCGGAGCGCGAGGCCCGAATCTTGTCCGCCGCTCGTTATGGCATCCGTTGAGCGATGACGCCATCTTCCAAGTGATTCGCAAAGGCGTGCCCGGCACCGACATGCCGCCGACGAAACTGAGCGATGACCAGACCTGGAACCTCGTCGCCTTCATCCACTCCCTCACCGGGCCGGCAAGCACGAACCCCGTTCCCGGCGATGCCGCCGCGGGAAAGTTGGTGTATTGGGGCGCCAACGCGGGCTGTTCGAACTGCCATGCCATTCGTGGACAAGGGGGCCGAATGGGTCCCGATCTCAGCAACGTCGGAGGCAGCCGTCCGCTGGCAGCCATTCGCGAGGCCATCGTTGAACCCGCCAAGGACCTGTACTACCTGGGCAATGAAGCGGCCACGGTGACGTTGAAGAACGGGCAGACACTGCAGGGCGTGGCCAAGAACCGGAGCAACTACTCACTTCAATTGGTAGACACGAACGGTACTCTCCATCTGATCCAGATGAACGACGTGCGGCGGCTGACGCTGTCGGCATCCACACCAATGCCCACCGACTTCGCAAAGCGCCTGTCGAGGACCGAACTTCGCGATCTACTGGCGTATCTGGCAACGCAGGACATTCGTGCGAGCGAGAGAAAGGGATCGAAGCAATGATGCGCACGATGCTTGTGTGTTTCCTATTCGCGCTGAGCGCCTTCCCGCAGGTGCGCCATGAAGATGCAGCCAAGGGAGCCGCCGACGACTGGGTGACGTACGCGGGAACCTATTCCGGTTGGCGTTACAGTCCGCTGAAGCAAATCACGGCCGGCAACGCCCAAAACATGGTGCCGAAATGGGTCTACCGTGTGCCCAACGCGCGCGGTCTGCGTAGTTCACCGATTGTCTACAAGGGCGTCTTGTACATCACCAATACGAACTCGATCTACGCGGTGGATGCCCGCAGCGGACGGATGGTGTGGCAGTATGCGGACCCGCGCGCGCAGAAGGGCGGCGTCAATCGAGGCGCGGCAATATGGGGCGACCGGGTTTACTTCACCACCTCCGATAATTATCTGGTGGCGCTCGACCGCCATACGGGCGTGCTCATCTTCAACAAGAAATTCGCGGACATTGACAAAGGGACCACGTCGACGTCGGCGCCTTTGATTGCCAAGGGCAAAGTGATTGTCGGCAGCGCGGGAGGCGACAGCGGCGTGCGGGGCTTCATCATGGCGCTCTCGGCCGAAACCGGTGAAGAGTTGTGGAAGACATACACTGTGCCCGCGAGGGGCGAAAAGGGCTCCGAGACTTGGGGCGACCTGATTGAATGGGGCGGCGGCGCGGCATGGCTTTCGGGCACTTACGACCCCGCGCTGAACACGCTCTACTGGACCACGGGCAACCCCTGGCCGGACTACAACGCCAGCGTGCGCATGGGCGACAACCTCTACACCTGCTCGCTGCTGGCGCTCGATCTCGATACCGGCAAGATGAAATGGTACTTCCAGTTCACGCCGCATGACACCCACGATTGGGATGCGCAGAGCTGGCCCGTATTGGTCGACACCGAAATCCGCGGCCGGCAGCGGAAGGCCGTTCTGCACGCCAACCGCAACGGTTACTTCTACGCGCTAGACCGCGTGACCGGTGAATTTCTGCGCGCCACGCCGTTGATCGACA
>CAYUZM010000424.1:0-5605 GCA_964449665.1 uncultured Solibacteraceae bacterium | reverse complement strand
CCAACTCTCTTTTCCTGGTTCTCATCACCCTGTCGCGGCCCGCACGGTGGGCCGAAATGTCCCGTGCCCGCACCAGACGTGCGGAGAATTTGGCTACTCCCATGGATACCAACGTTCAACTGACCCCGGCGCAGCACTGCGCCGCCGATGCCCTCGAAACTCACGTCCGGACCGGCTCCACCATCATGTTCCGTTGCGCCCCCGGCCTCGGGCGTACCACCGTTCTGCGCCACCTCCACGCCACCCTCGGCGGTGCGCTCCTTGGCATCCGCGACTTCCTCGACGTCCTCCGCGAAAATTCCCCCGCGGCCGTCGAAGAGTCCTTCCTCGCCATGATGGAACGCGCCCTCGCCGCCCACGATCTGGTCTTCGTCGATGACCTCAACCTGCTCTCCGACGTCACCGACACCTACAACTACCCGCGCTCGAACCTGCTCGACGCCGTGCTCTCGCTCCTGCTCGAAGAGGCCGCCGCGTCCCACCGCAAGCTCGTCCTGGCCACCGACCTCACCAGCACCACCGACGTCATCGACCGCCGCGCCCACCAGGTCAAACTCACCGAGCTGGCCATCGGCGACTACCGCCATCTCCTCGACGCCTACCTGGCCGCGCCCCTGGCTGAAGCCATTGAAGTCGATAAAGTGCACCGCTTCGCCCCCGCGCTCAACGCCTGGCAGTTGAAGAACGCCTGCCTCGGGCTCGCCCACCGCGATAGCCTGAGCACGCAGGAATTCATCGATTACCTCGGCTCGCTCCATATGGTGAGCAACGTCGATCTGAATGAAGTCCAGGCCGTCACTTGGAAAGACCTGAAGGGCATGGACGACGTCATCGAGGCCCTCGAAGCCAAAATCGCACTGCCGCTCGAAAACGACGCCCTCGCGGCTCAACTCCGCCTCAAGGCACGCCGCGGCGTCCTGCTCGCCGGCCCCCCCGGCACAGGCAAAACCACCATTGGCCGCGCCCTTGCCCATCGCCTCAAGAGCAAGTTCTTTCTCATCGATGGCACCGTCGTCGCCGGCTCGAATGACTTCTTCTGCGTCGTCGGCGGCATCTTCGAAAAGGCCCGCCGCAACGCACCCTCGGTCATCTTCATCGACGACGCCGACCTCATCTTCGAAGACGACGAGCATAAAGGCTTCTACCGCTATCTGCTCACCATGCTCGACGGCCTGGAAAGCGAAAGCGCCGGCCGCGTCTGCGTCATGATGACCGCCATGGACGCCGCCAGCCTGCCCCCGGCTCTTGTCCGCTCGGGCCGCATTGAACTCTGGCTGCGCACACGCCTGCCCAACCTCGAAGCGCGCATGGAGATCCTGCAAGCCTGCTTGCACGGCCTTCCCGCCGCCTACTCCGAGGTGGCCCTCGAACCCGTGGCCGAGGCTGCCGCCGGACTCACCGGAGCCGACCTCCGCTCCGCCGTCGAAGACGGCAAACTGCTCCTGGCCTATGACCAGAGCCTCGCCCGGTCCGTCATGCCGCTTGAGGAATACCTCACGCGCGCCATGGCCACCATTCGCGAGTACCGCCGCGGATACCGCCGTAAACGTCCCGGTCCTCCCGCCGAAGTGGTTAAAATCGGCTTCGCCATCGACGCCGATTAAAGGAAAAGGGGGGCAGCGTAAGCCGCCCCCTCTCTTTCAATCCGCCTCCCGGGTCCCGCCTGCGGTGTCCCGCCTACGGTGTCCCGCCTACTGAGTCCCCCCCTACTGGGCGGGCCTGCGCTCCATAACCTTCCGCTCCAACATCATCGGTTGCGGACCTTCCTTCGTCGTGTAACCCGCCGGCACTTCAAATAGGCTCTTCGCCGGTTCGGCGCGGCTCACGTTTGCCAGCCGCATCGAAGTCTCGCCATGCATCGGATCGTTCGTGCGCGAGGAGACCACCGTCTTCAGCTCATCGGAAAAACAAGTCTCCGAGACAATCTCGATCGGCCGGTCGTTGCCAATCTGCCCCGCCGCGATCGTATGCGTCGAGCGCGTCGCATTGCAGGCCACGCCGGAAATCGTCTGCGTGCCCAATTGCTCGGTTTTGGACTTATCGTCGCCGCGATCGAAAATCATCACCTGGCTATGGCCCATCGTCGCGCCTTGCGCCGGAACGGCGGTGGTGAACATAACGTCCGAAGGCGGGAACGCGGCAATCGCCGGCCCGCCCGGGCCCGCCCGTTCAATTTTCCGCTCGATCACCACATCTTCAACCACCGCCGGCGCGGCTTCGGTCGCCACCACCGCTCCGGCCGGCATTGGGCTGCGCATGCGAACGCCCGCCACTCCGGCCATCTTGCTCCGCATCGCTGTCATGTCCGGCATCTTCATAACGCTCGCCGTCTTTTCCTTGTCGTTCAGGATGATCGTCTGCTTCGCCACCGGATCTTGAATGATCGTCGTCGTCGGCAACTCCACCGGAACCGGCGCCATCGCCGCCGGCGTGTGCTCCATGCGCGTGCGCCCTTCCGAATCGCGGGCCGTCTTGGACGACGACTTGCGTTCAATGCGCGTGCCATCGGCCAGCGTTTGCGTGAACGTGTTCTCAATGGTGGCTGAATAGGGCGCGCCCTTGATGGCGGCGCCCGCGAACCCGGCCGCGCCTTCGGCCGCTATGAAGCCGATCGTGGCTTCCTGCGGCGCGCCCGCGACGGCTACCCGGTGTTCCCAATGCATCGTTCGCGCCTTGGACGCCGGATCGGGAGCCGGCGTTTGCGCGCTGAGCGCTCCCGCCATTGCTGAGGCGAGGAGAAAGGCAGTTTTTTTCATGGTGAAGTGTGCTCCTTGGACTTACTGAGAATCGTGTACGAAGCGGATCGCCCGCGCCGTGCCGTCGTAGCCGAATACGACATCGGCCTGAACATTTCCCGCCGCCGGCCGTGCCATCTGGAACGCCGTCGACACCAGGCCGAAGCGAACCAGCTCCCGCCGCGGAATCCGCGTGCGAACCACTTGGGCCATCTCGCCCGGCTCCAGCACGCGTCCCGCCCGCAATGGGAAAAAGTCGGTGGTGATCTCCGCCGCCGCGAGTGCCGGAGCCGCGGGTTTCGGAGCGGCTTTCGCCTGCCGCGCCGCCGCCCGTGCCCGCATCGGCACGGCAGCCGCCGGCTTGGGCGTCAATCGAACCTCCGGAGCGCTCGGACCCGCAACATGCAGCGCAAGCGTCTCCGCCGCCGGAGCCTGAATCCAATAGAAAGCAAGCACCGCGCTCGCTGCCGCCGCCGCACTCGCTCCTAGCCACGGCCACCAACTCCGCCGTTGCCGCCGCCGGAACTCCGCCATCAGCGCCCGCTCCACTGCCGGTGGCGCCCCTTGCTCGCGATGTTCATCGGCCAGTTCGTGAAGAATCGGATCAATCGGCGTCATTGCACAACCCTCTGCGCCGCCAGCGCCTGCATCAGCAGCGCACGCGCCCGATACAGCCGCGATCGCACCGTACCCACCGGCACACCCATCGCCGATGCCGCCGCTTCATACGATAGCTCTTCAAATTCGATCAGCAACACCACCTCTCGGAACGAGGGCGGCAGCGCCTGCACCGCTGCCCGTACCGCGGCCAGCCGTTCGGCATGCGTCAAGGCCGCCAGTGGGTCGTGCTCCGGCGCGGGCACCGGTGTGTCGTCAATCGGCTCCCACGGCGCACCCTGGGCCATCGCCTTGCGCAGCCGGTTCCGGGCTATCCCGATCAACCACGCCGCCAGCGGACCTTGCCCCGCGTCGTACCGTTCGGACTGTTCGAGAAACGCCACAAACGTCTCCTGCGTGATCTCCTCGGCCGTGGCCGTCGAGCCGGACATGCGCAACGCATAGCGATATAGACGGCCCTGATGGCGCCGGTAAAGCTCGCGCCACGATGCCTCATCGCCCGAGCGCAAACGCTCGACCAACTCGGAATCGGATGCGGTCGCGGGATCGAATGCCGGACGGAACCAACTCATTCCCGAATTCCGTTCGACGCCGCGCCCACCATTCCGTTCCTGAATGTGATTGCAGGATCGCCGCCCGAAAGTTCCCCGGACGGTGAAAAAAGTGCTCGCCGCCGCGCCTATGCCTGGCGCGCTAGCAGCCCGAAGAAATGACCAGCGTCGCCGTCCCCGGCCGCGAACCCGGCCGGTACGTGAAGGTAAGCCCGTTCGCGCCCACTTTCTCGCCCTTGTTCAACTCCCGCCCAATCCTCTGCCGCGCCTCAACGCTCAGCGCATCTCCCGCCCGTACACCAATCCGCTCCAGAACCGCCGCCCGCTTGGCCTCGTCAACGCCCTCAAATTGAATCGTCTCAATCACCGCCCCCGGCGCAACATATCCGGACTTCCCCGGCCCCTGCGCAAAAAGCGCCCCCATCGAAGCGAGAGCAAGAACAAGCGTGCGAATAGTCATGGTTCGAGTATAGACGCAGCGGCCGCGAACTGGTTAGAGCGTTTCATCCGCCAAGAATCCCCATCCGCCACAACCCACCCGCCAAAAACTTCACACCTCCTTAGGCCGCTAAAACTCATCGGCTTGAACCGCGCCCCCCTCGCGCCTGGGCCGCGAAGGCCGCCCGGCTAGGGCCCGTGGTAGCCTGAAATTTCTCCCCGTCGAAGTGCTCGAACCCTTTAGTGCCCGAACCCTACTATGAAGAAGCTCCTTGCCCTTAACCGGGGCGAAATCGCTATCCGTATCTTCCGCGCCGCCAACGAACTCGGACTTCGCACCGTCGCCGTCTACTCGCAGGAAGACCGCCTCAGCCTTCACCGCTTCAAAGCCGACGAGGCCTTCCTCATCGGTGATGGCTCCGGCGGCCGTAAGGCCCTCGGTCCCGTCCAGGCCTACCTCGACGTCGAAGGCATCGTGGCCCTCGCCAAAGACAGAGGTGTGGACGCCATCCACCCCGGCTACGGCTTCCTCTCCGAAAACCCCGCCCTCCCCCGCGCCTGCGAAGCCGCCGGCATCACCTTCATCGGTCCCTCCGCCAACATCCTCGACCTCCTCGGCGACAAAACCGCCGCCCGCCGCCTCGCCGAAAAGGCCGGAATCCCCGTCATCCCCGGCACCGAACGCGCCATCGTCAAAGTGGCCGACGCCGTCAAAGCAGCCGAACGCATCGGCTTCCCCCTCATCATCAAAGCCGCCTTCGGTGGCGGTGGACGCGGCATGCGCGTCGTCGATACACCCGCTCAGCTAAAGCCCCTCCTCGAAGAGGCCACCGCCGAAGCCGCCGCCGCATTCGGCAACGGCGCCGTCTTCCTCGAACGTTTCATCCGCCGGCCCCGCCACATCGAAGTCCAAATCCTCGGCGACCGCCACGGCAACATCCTCCACCTCTATGAACGCGACTGCTCCGTCCAGCGCCGCCATCAGAAGGTGGTCGAAGTCGCCCCCGCCGTCTCCCTCACGCCCGCCCTGCGTGACGAGATCACCTCCGCCGCCGTCCGTCTCTGCAAAGCCGCCCACTACTACGGCGCGGGCACAGTCGAGTTCCTGGTCGACTCCGACACCGACGAGTGGTTCTTCATCGAAGTCGATCCGCGCGTTCAGGTCGAACATACCGTCACCGAAGTCGTCACCGGCATCGACATCGTCCGCACGCAGATCTTAATCGCGCAAGGCGAGCGCCTCGACGGCCCGGAAATCAACAT
>CAYUZM010000423.1:0-5605 GCA_964449665.1 uncultured Solibacteraceae bacterium | reverse complement strand
TCATGTTCCCTCGTTACGTCGTCGGTATTCGGGTTGTATCGTGACGAGTTTGCCTTTGAGTTCTTTGGTGATGTGTTCTTGTATGACTTGGGTGACGTAGTCTTGTACGGTGATGCCGCCCGTCGTGGTGTCGATGTGGTAGGCCATGAAGCTCCTGTACCCTGTTGGGCTGATGAAAGGCTTATCTTGGTCGATGGCGTGGGCGCTGAACTGTGGGATGCAGGTGCCGTATAACCCGCCGAACGTGACGCGCACGTTGCACCCGTTGACGGTGACGATGAAGTCGCCTGCTTGTCCCCAACGAGGAACAATCCCTGTTGGTGCGGTGGTTGCTCGTTCGAGCACACTGCATGGGCTCTCGTCGTCGCCCTTGATTCCCAATCTCGTGCCGTTGTTGAGGTGGATCGCGAGCAAGTCCGCCTCATCCTCAAGAGTCCGCGCTTGGTCGGTATTGCCGGCCAAGACCGCGTGGTCGTACCGCTCGATGAGCCCCATGTAGTACGGGACCGCCAGCGCAACCGTCCCCGGCAAGTCCTTCGTCTGCTCCTCAAATTCCGCCTGCGCGAACAACTCCAACAGCGACAACTGATCGGGCGGCGCCCTATCACGAGTCAAACAACCATCACCCCACCATGCGATGGAGCGGGTGTCATCGTAACCACCTGTGATCAACAAGCCACTGCATGAAATCCCTATGATGCGACCACATATGGAATTCCACCCCTGTATTGATCACTTCCCAACCGAACATTGCCTTCTGCGTCCAAGTCAACCGCTGCTTCACAGATACCACCTCAGAAGTAGGAACGTGACGCAGACGCCAAGGACAAAGCCACCAGCTACGCCGCCCCAGTAAATCCAATCAAACTGCCACTTCACTATGTCACCCTGTTCGTTGTCTGGAAGAGCATCATATTGTCGAATGCTTCTTCTGCTGTCATTATCCCGTCTTGCACCGCCTGAAACGTATCCTTCAACTCTTCAGCACTCAAATCAAATTGCAGCTTGGCATTGTGCTTGGGTTTCATAATGCCTCAGTGTTTATATACGCTTGAGTATCGTGATACCTAAGTGCTGTTTCTCCGACATAAAACCACTTCATTTTGACGCTCCCTCGTAGAAGCACGCCGCCGCTGGAGCGAGCAAAATCAGTCCGACAAGCGGAACCTTAAAAGCAGAGATTGCAGCCAGCACTACGAAAAACATCCCTATCCAAAGCCACGTCGTGTTCATGTTCTCACTCCAAAGATTCTTTTCATTGAGATAACTCCCTACAGGCCGCTGTGAAGCCCCGCACATATGCATCCGTCTTGAGTTGCTCAATCTCCACAGCAGTCAATAGCTTGATTGAATCACCTTACATTGTCTACACTGACCGTTAATCCAACTCTGAGCATGAAACCCGTGTTCCTTACAAGAAGCAAGACCTCTCTGCTTCCACAACCAGCAGCTCAGATAGAGTTTCTGAACGGTAAGCCACATTTGCAACTCGAACAACAGCTTCATTGTTCAACCTCACGGCAGGCGGCTCGACAGGTATTGGGATACAGCGTGATGCAACGCCACCAAGCGCTCCCGTCCTTATTGATGGCCATCTTGTTCATCGCGCCATGCTTTTTGCAGTAAGGATATGGACCTCGCATCTCCACAAGGGAGAAGTTAGCGCCACCGCCTTCCTTTGCAGTCTTTTCATCAAACGGCACAAACTGCTTCATTCATTCCACCTCTTACCGCAGTTCCCGCAGACCCGATTATTCGGATGCTCAATAGAAAACTCATAAACCGTGAACTCTCTCGTTTGCGAGCTTCCACATCGTGGACAGTAATAGGACTTGTTTGTTTTGTTGTTTACCATGGTTGTCTCGCTTGTACTTTGCCGCAGTGGGTGCAGGTCCTGGCTTGGTAGAGTTCTTTGCGGGGTGTCTTTTTCATCCGTGACCAAGACGTCCACCGGTGGAAGCCAACACGACAGTGCACCGTCATTGCTGCCACCACGTGGTGAGGTAGTACAGGAAGAGAAGGACGAGCAAGAGGAGTGTGGTGATGACGAAGTACTGCCACAACCGAGAGACAGTCTGTGATTCGCACTCGTGGTTGACGTAGTCATTGGTTGGTCGGCCGCAATGCTTGCAAGGCAATGTCATGATGTCACCGTTGAGTAGGCGTCCCGTTGACTCCGGGACCACGAGCCACGTGGGACTGGTAAGCCCATTCGAGAGTGACAGGCACAGCACACTGCACGTGGTAGCTCGCTCTCCCCCCAGTACGGCACAAGGTCATTGCGAGCCGAGTCAGGCTGTTTTGTCATGGTTGTGATCGTGTCGTTCATCGTTCTCGTTGTTTATTGGATGAGGATGCTGATGGTGTATTTGCATTGGGCGCGGTGCTGGTGTCGCTTGTTGCACTGGTATGGCTTTCCGTCGTGTTTGGTGATCCACTTTTGGCAGCGACGGGGGACTCCTTGGAATGGGGCGTAAAACTTCTCCGTTGCTGCCTGGTTAGTGGCTTTCATCGTGGGACCTCATCAGCTGGTTGTTGTGTCGTTGCGTGCTGGAGTGCATTGTCGATCGTGCGGGCGAGGTACGCGAGGCCCTTCCGTAAGCGCTCGGGTTGCCCGGCGGGTCGTAGGGCGATGATGCACGCGAGCTCCACTGGTTGCTGGTGTCCCTGTTGTGCGAGGTAGTGCGCGATGGTGTAGTCATACCCGCTATTACTCTGATCAGTGTTCATGCTTTTGCCGGTTCCGTGCCAGAGCCCACGCAAGTACTGGTCGCGCTCCAGGAGTGGTGGGAACCATTCCGGCATGACTGGTGCTTCCAAGACCAACGGCTGCAAAGGGTGCTGTGATGCTGGTGGTGGCAGGCTCATCCCGACGATGTACTCACGGAGTGCTTCGTCAGGGAAACGATACTTGGCGGTGAAGGTGCTGTTCTTCCCGACGCTTGGCTTGCTCGTCCCGTACACCCGGACCATGCGTCGCAAGTCTTGCGTCGTGTCCACCTTTGCCTCAAGGCGTAAGAGGTCACGACTGACGGTGCGCACGAACTGGTCCTTGAACTGTTTGAGTCGTGCCGCGATATCAGGGACGTCGGCGACACGGATGGGTGGGTACGCGAAGAGCAAGTGGTACCCGCGGCCCGTGCTGGAACGAACTGGTGCCCTGAGGCCGAGGCTGGTGAAGTACCCGTCGGCTTTCGTGAGGAACGTCTCGGCGCGGTCGCTTCGTTCCGGGCTCACGGTGCCGACCAGGTCGATGTCAAGTAGGAGACTTTGGCTGACAGTAATGTCGTCGTTGCGTGCGCTGCGCACACGACCATTCGGGTACCGCAAGAACCCAGGCCGTGGGTTGAGGCCGTAGCACAGAAACCGATGCCCTTGGCACGTCCGTACCAACCGAGATAACTGGTCATAGCAATTGATGTAGTGGGTTCTTGGCCAGGCGTTGTGCGACCAATTCCACTGCGTGTCACCAGGAATGAACTCTGGGTGTAGGACGCTGATCTCGGTGTGTTGCCCTTTGTGACCCAGCCACTCGTACCCCCGGCGGACAACATCGTGATTATCTAGTTCATTCGTCGGTGGCATAGGGGTCCTCGATGATGTGGAACTTGATTCTTTTGCCGTGGTACCGTTCAGGGATGGTGATGGTTGCGAGGGTGAGTCGTGGTTTGGCAACCCACCAATCAAGGAATCGTACTCGGTAGGGTTGTCGACGAGTGACCTTTTGGCCTTGGTGTCCCATGCGTCGCACGACGTATCCTTCTTGGTTGACCCGGAGTCCTTTTGGTCGGTCGGGGTCATCGCGTAGTGGATTAGGTCGTGCTGGTTGCGTCATCAACAAACCCCAACGGCAGCGCTAGTATTTATGCTTTTCGGTCTTCTTGTTGGTGGGTCTGGCGAGAGGTTTATAAGACCCGCAAAGAACTCCACGCGCTGTGCACCTTGATGATCTCCTCGGCACCCTACACGATGACCGGCAAGACGTCGTCAACACAAAACTCCAAGCAGTCGAACGACAACTCCTACTCCGAAGGCTTGAGAGTCTCGCCTTGAGCGCTGCCTTGATACGGCAGATCGACGACCTCACCGAACAAATCATCAATTTAGAACCAGAGCCCGGCCGTCCTGACACTCGCCGTCGTGATCGGGACAGTCTGGAGCGTGAGCGTCGTGACCGGCAGTTCCAGCTCCAACAAGAAGCCATTCAAAAATGGCGTGACATCCAACTGCTCAAGCAGGAAACCCGCCTGGACAATCGCGAACAACACGAAGAACAGCAACGCTACGACCGACTGAGTGGAGCGAACTATGATGCCCGACAGAAGTAACAGCGAGATGGACATCTTCGCGCAACTCAAGCCCCTCTACGGAGACCAAGTCGATCGGTGGTGGGTCGCGTACCAGCATGAGTCACCACGGGGCAAAGCAGAGCTCCTGCAGTACCTCACCACCCTCTCCATTCGTGTGCAACACAAGCGGATCGGTGACCGGAAGATCTATCTTGAGCCACCAAAGGAACGCGTGATCACCGGCGGCGAGTACCGGGTCGGCACGGTGGTGTTTCCCGGCATGAGTGGGTACGACTTCACACTCTACCGCAAGGACCTCTTACGTCATCTGTTGGTCGTCGGTCCAACAGGAACTGGCAAGACCACGCTCATCATTGGGCTCCTTCGCCAACTCCTCAACGACGACACGCCGTTCATGATCATCGACTGGAAACGGAACTATCGAACGTTACTCAAGGACCTGTGCGGGTACGACCTGGTCGTGATGACGATCGGGAGCGACCTTGCCCCCGTCCGCCTGAACATGCTGCAACCACCACGCGGCGTCTCAACGGCCGAGTGGGTTGAGGCGCTCAGCGACGTGATCAGTGCGGGCTATCTTCTCATGCAGGGTGCGAGGAACCCCCTCAAAGAAGCACTCCGCAGCGCACTCCACAAGCACAAAGAGAAAGCCACACTCCGCGATGCATTCGTCGAACTCCAGTTCCTCATGGTCAAAGCACGGCACCGAGAAATGCTGTGGATGCAAAGCTGCCACAGGAGTTTCGAAGAGCTTACGACCGGCCCTTTCGGGGACGCATTGAACGAACGTGAGCATCCGATGACGATCACTGAACTCCTGGAGCGACCAGTAGTGTTCGAGCTTGAGGGGCTTGGCCAGGATCAGAAGAAAGCGTTCAGCGTCTACCTACTCCAAGCCATACTCCTCACGAGAAAAAAGCAAACACTCCAGCGCGAAGTCTTCCATCACGCGCTCATCTTCGACGAGGCACACCACGTCTTCCCCAAAGAACGACGGGACGAGTCACCCGGCGTCCAAAACATCATCGCCAGGGAGATCAGGGAGTACGGGGAAGCGCTCCTGTTCGGGACACAAACAACAACCGACCTCAGTGAAAGCATCCTCGCGAACGCCGGCACAAAACTCTTCCTGCGCATGGATTTCTCATGGGACAGCAGGCTCGTCAGTGAGTTGTTGAACATTGAACCGTGGGTGCTTACCAAGATCCCCGACGGCCACGGCATCGCACGACTCCCCAGCAGGTACTACCAACCCTTCCTCTTCCACTTCACCAAGCAACCCCTCAAAAACGTGC
>CAYUZM010000422.1:0-5609 GCA_964449665.1 uncultured Solibacteraceae bacterium | reverse complement strand
AACTGGACGAGCTGCGGGTCTGCAAGACGCTGACCTACTGCACGTTCCTGATGCGCCAGAAGTCGAATGAACTGGGGCAGTACCCATCCGGGTGCCCGCCGTTCGACAAGCTGGTGTACGGGCCAATTATGAAGGCAGCGCGCGAGGCGTACCGGCAGACGTTGAAGAAGGTCACACCTTCCTGATGCGTGCGTAGAACGCGCCGCAGACATCTTCGCCGTTGGCTCCGGTGAACCAGGCGTGCAGTGGGATGCGCGCGGCCTTGTCGAGCTTTACGCGGAAGGTGACGCTGCGGTCGCCGGGGGCGGCCTTCGCGGACAGCGCGGCGGCCGTGCCTGCCTTCAGCTTTGCGCCTGCGATGGGCATTCCCTTGCCGGGCGGTAACGAGCCGTAGGTCAGCTTCTGCGGCTCGCGCGCGGCGTTGAGGGGCAGCGCGAGGTTGAATGCCCAGCGGGCAAGTTCGACCTGGTATTCGCCCGGCTGTTCGACGGCGATGAACCACGGTGCGCCCTGTGGGCCGCCGACGGCGTTGGACACGTGGCCGGGATTGTCGGCGTAGATTTCCCACCAGTCCGAGGAACAGAGCATGGTCACGGGCTCCTGCTTGGAACCGATGGACGCAACCGGTTCCGGCTCGCGCACGCCGGGCTCGACCGCGGCCCACCACTTCTCATAATGCGCGCGCATGCGGGCCACGACATCGGGGTTCGCGGCGGCGAGGTCGCGATCCTCGGCGACGTTGGCGCGGAAGTCGTAGAGCTCGGTGCCGTTCACCAGCCGCCACTGGTTCCAGATGACGTTCGATTCCCACTTCTTCGGCACCTGGCCGTATTGAACGACCATCATGCGGCCGGGCATATCGGCTTTGCCGCGCAGGAGGGGCGCGAGGGTTGCGCCGTCGAAGCGGGCTTGCGCGGGAGGCTTCGCTTGCGCGGGGGGCTTTAATGAGCAGAGGTCGATCAGGGTGGGCAGCAGGTCCTGCATCTGCGCGGGATAGTCGATGTCGCCCACGGGACGCAGGTTGCCTTTGGGCCAGCGGAGGAAGCAGGGAACGCGGTGGCCGCCATCGTATAGCTGTGTCTTGCGTCCGCGCATGCCGGCGTTGTAGACATTGACGCCTTGCGTGCCGCCGTTGTCGGTCATGAAGATCACGATGGTGTTCTCGCGCAGGCCGGTTTGGGTGAGGAACTGGTCGAGCTTGCCGAGGTTCTCATCGAGGTTCGCGATCATGCCGTAGAACTCGGCCGGAAGTTTGTCGCGGCGGTAGGGATCGGAGTACTTCGGCGCGATCCAGTTCGGACCGTGCGGTGTGTTGGTGGGGAGGTAGCAGAAGAAGGGTTCGCTCGCCGCGCTTCGCTGTTTCATCCAGGCCATGGCTTCGCCGAACCAGAAGTCGGTGCAATAGCCTTCGAACTTCTTGATGACGCCGTTGTCGTGATAGCGGCCGTTGAAGTAGTCGTTGTCGAACTCAGGGGCCGAGGACATGCCGAAGCCGAGGTGGTACTTGGCGGTGTGAAAGCCGCGATCCATCGGGCGGTACGGATAGCTATCGCCGAGGTGCCATTTGCCGAAGATGCCGGTGCGGTAGCCGCTGGCGGCGAAGACATCGGCCATGGTGGGAAGGTCGCGGCGCAGTACGGCGCGGCCGGCGGTGACCGAGCAAGCCTTGTTGCGGAGCGCGTCGACGCCGCTCATCAGTTGGCCGCGCGTGGGCGTACACATGGGAGCGGAATGGAAATCGGTGAAGCGCACGCTCTCGCGATGCAACTTGTCCATGTAAGGCGTTTTGAGGATGGGGTTGCCGAGCGCGCCGATGTCGCCGTAGCCCTGGTCGTCGGAGAGGATGACGATGATGTTGGGGCGGGGGGAGGTTTGGGCTTGCGCGGCGCTGGATTGCGCGCCTAGGGCAGCAGTGGAGGCAAGGAAATGGCGGCGTGTGAGCATGGGTTGGGGACATTGTTTCGCGCCCAAGGATCAATTGCAACGTGCATGATAGAGTGAGCGCCATGATGAATCGACGGGATTGGATCGCAGCCGCGGGAGCGTCCACGGCTATGTTGCAGGGGCAGGCGCGAAGGCCCAATTTTGTCGTCATCATGTCTGACGATCAGGGTTCGCACGACCTTGGCTGCTATGGCGCAAAGGACGTGAAGACGCCGCACATCGATCAGCTTGCCGGCTCGGGCGTGCGCTTCACGAACTGGTATTCGTGCGCGCCAGTGTGCGCTCCCTCGCGCGCCGCGCTACAGACGGGACGCTATCCGGTGCGGGCGGGCGTGGTGACGAATGGCCAGCCGCTGGGCATGAAGCAGCACACGCTTCCGAGCAGATTGAAGAGCGCCGGGTATGCGACTGGGCTGATCGGCAAGTGGCATCTGGGCGACACGCCCGAGACCGTACCCAACGCGCGCGGCTACGACTACTTCTATGGCTTTCTGCCGGGCTGCGTCGACTTCTATTCGCACATCTACTATTGGGGCGAGTCGAGCGCGCAGAACCGCACGGTGAATTTCCACTCGCTGTTCCGCAATCGCGAGGAGATTTGGGAGGACGGGCAGTACCTGACCGAGCGCATCACGCAGGAGAGCGTTGGGTTCATCGACAAGCACAAGGCGGAGCCGTTTCTGCTGTGCGTGACGTACAACGCGGTGCACTATCCGATGCATGCGCCTGAAAAGTACAAGCAGCGGTTCCCGGACCTGCCGCCGGAACGGCAGACGTATGCCGCGATGTTGGCCGCGATGGATGATGGCGTGGGGGCGATTCGGAAGGCGCTTGAGCGCAACGGCCTGCTGGAGAACACGCTCATCTTCTTTGTCGCCGATAACGGCGCGACGACGGAACCGCGCGCCGGGTTGCAGCAGCAGCCGGCGACGGCGGGCGATAACGGCATCTATCGAGGGTTCAAGTTCAGCCTGTTCGACGGCGGCATGCACGTGCCGGGAATCATGAGTTGGCCGGGGCGCATAAAAGCGGGGCAGGTGTGCAACGAATTGGCGATGACGATGGATATCGCGCCGACGATCTGGCAGGCCGCCGGTGTTCCGCCGGAAGCGGGCTATGTGATGGATGGGCGCGACATTCTGCCCGTCGCCGCGAAGGGGGCGCCGTCGCCGCATACGGGCGGGCCGCTGTTTTGGGAGAACGGCCAGCAATCGGCCGCGCGGAAGGGCAAGTGGAAGCTGGTGCTGAAGGGCAACGAATATGGGCGCACGCCGGAGACGCGTGGGGAGTTGAAGGGAGACGATGCGGTGTGGCTGTCGGACCTTGAGGCCGACCCCAGCGAGAAGCGTAATTTGCGGCGCGCGCGCCCGGAGATCGTCGATGAGCTGCAGAGCGCGATTCATGCCTGGAAGGAGGACACGCGCAAGTGAAGTTCGCCGCGTTTCTTTCGATCGCGCTGATGGTTCATGGCGGCCCGTCGCTCGGCGCCGCCGAGACGTTCGACGTTGTGGTCTACGGCGCGACGTCGGGCGGAGTGGTTGCGGCCATCGCCGCCGCGAAGCAGAACCTGAAGGTGGCGCTGGTCGAGCCGGGACGCCACCTGGGCGGCATGACGACGGGGGGCCTGGGGCGGACCGATCACGGGAAGAAGGAGACAATCGGCGGCATGTCGCTGGAGTTTTACCAGCGCGTGGGCCGCGAGTATGGCAAGGACATTGTGTGGTACTTCGAGCCGCACGTGGCCGAGAAGATTTTGAAGCAGTGGGTGCAAGAGGCGGGCGTGAAGGTTTACTACGGCCACCGTCTGCGCCAGGAAGACGGCGTGAAGAAGCGCGGCAGCCGCATTCGCGAGTTCTACACCGAGAACGGCATCGCGTTCGCGGCGCGCATCTTCATGGACGCGACGTACGAGGGCGATCTTTTCAAGCACGCAAAGGTGAGCTACACGGTGGGGCGCGAGGGCGTGGCGCAGTATGGCGAGACGCTGGCGGGCGTGCGCGAGAAGGACCGCAACCACCAGTTCGATTTCCCCGTGGCCGCATTCGACGCGAACAAGCAACCGCTGCCGGAGATCCAGGCTACGCCGAGGGGCGAGATTGGCGCGGCGGACAAGAAGGTGCAGGCCTACAACTTCCGCATGTGCCTTTCGGACGATGCCTCGAACCAGGTGGCGATCCCCAAACCAGCGAACTACAATCCCGGGCGCTATGAGTTGTGGCTGCGCTGGGTGGAGGCGTTTCAGAAAGAGAAGAACCGCCTGCCGCGCATGAACGAGCTGATGATCGTGTCGCGCCTGGAGAAGGCTTCGAAGACCGACATCAACAACCGCGGGCCGTTTTCCACTGACTATATCGGCGCCAGTTGGACCTATCCCGAAGCCACCTACGAGCAGCGAGCGCAGATCTGGCAGGCGCACATCGACTACACGGCTGGATACTTTCACTTCCTGCAAACCGAGCCGCGCGTGCCCGCCGAGATACAGAAAGAGATGAAGCGCTGGGGGCTCTGCGCCGATGAATTTATCGACACGCACCACTGGCCGCATCAGCTCTATGTGCGCGAGGCGAGGCGGCTGGTGGGCGATTGGGTAATGACGCAGAAGGATATCCAGACCGAGCTCACGAAGACTGATGTGATCGGCATGGGCAGCTACAACTCGGATTCGCACAACGTGCAGCGCTACGTGCAGCCCGATGGGACGGTGCAGAACGAGGGGAATATGGAGGTCGCCGTGAAGCCGTACCAGATTCCCTATCGTGTGTTGCTGCCGAAGAAGAAAGAAGCCGAGAATCTGCTGGTTCCGGTTTGTGTTTCGTCGTCGCATGTCACGTACTCGACGCTGCGCATGGAGCCGGTGTATATGATTTTGGGGCAGGCGGCGGGATTGGCCGCGCGCATGGCCATAGACCAGAACGTAGCCGTACAGGATATCGACACGGCGGCGCTCACCAAGGCGCTTCGCGGGTATGGGGCGGTGATGGAGTGGAAGGAGGCGGCTCAATGAAAGCATCGTGGTGGGTGACGGGGCTGGCGACGGTGGGCGCGGGGGCGGCGCTTTGGCTGGTGTTGAAGCCCGATGTTGTGCTTTCGCAGAGCGCCGCCGCGAAGCCATCGCATCTGGCCGCCGATGTCGCGCAGGTTCGCGTCGAGTTGGGCATGCTGGATCGCGCGGCGCGGTCATGGGATGGCAAGCTCAGCGTGACGAGCGGCGAGATTCTCTCCGTGAGGAACTGGCGTCCGCGGCCGGGCGATACGGTGTCGAACACCGGCTGGACGCTCTCGACATGGAAGGCGCCGAACTTCGTGAAGCGCGCCTGGGAGAAGCCGTTCAACGAGCCGCAGCTCACCTATATCCGGCAGCCCGGCGTCGTGATTCAGGTGCGCGGCAGCGCGGCAACGGCGCTCAAGATTGAGACCACGGATGGAACCATCGAGTCGCGCCCGTTTGCGATGGAGTATGGCGAGGAGAAGCGCGAACTGGCGGGGCAGGTTGCGATCAAGCGTGTCGCCACGACGGATTCCGTCTCCAACCTAACGCTTGATTCCGATTTCGCCACGGTGGCTGCGGCAGGAGATGGCAGCTTGTGGACGGCTGGGGTGGAGTACGCGAACGACAAAAACGCCGTGAGGGCGCGGCGGGCAAGCGGTGGCAGTTGGGGCGGGAG
>CAYUZM010000421.1:0-5612 GCA_964449665.1 uncultured Solibacteraceae bacterium | reverse complement strand
TTACCGTTCATGGCGATGATGATGTCTTCCGCCTTGACGCCCGCCTTGTCGGCCGGACCGTCCTTTTCCACCTGTTCCATAATCACGCCGTTCTTCACACCCAGCGCTTTGAGCAACTCAGGCCGTTCCTGCCCACGCGTCCACGAGATGCCAATCGAACCGCGCGTCACCTTGCCATAGCGAGTGAGCTGGTTATAAACCTTCACCGCCATATTCACCGGAAGCGCGAAGCCGATGCCCTGATTGCCTCCGCTGCGCGTGGCGATGGCCGTATTCACGCCAATCACCTCGCCGCGAATGTTCAGCAGCGGTCCGCCCGAGTTGCCGGGATTGATTGCCGCGTCAGTCTGAATAAACTTCTGGAACTGTTGCGCCACGTCGCGCCCTTGCGCGCTCACGATGCCCACCGTCACGCTCGCCTCGAGCCCGAACGGTGATCCGATCGCGATGGCCCAGTCGCCCACCTGGACGGCTTCGGAGTTGCCCACGCCCACGAACGGCAGCGAACGGCCGGCTTCCACTTTCAATACGGCCAGATCGGTCTCCAGATCGACGCCGATCAATTTGGCCTTATATTCGGCGGGATCGCCGTGAAGTTTCACTTTGATCGTCGTCGCTTCGTCCACCACGTGATGATTGGTGATGATGTAGCCCTTCGGATCCACGATGAAGCCCGAGCCCTCGCCGCCGCCGCGCGGTTGCTGTTGCGGAGCCTCCCCCAGGGGACCGTTGCGGAAGAAGCGTCGGAAGAGGTCCATCCCCTCCTCGCTGTTCTCCTCGTCACCCTCACCCGCCGGCGGACGCACGCGGTTCCGCGTGTTCTCCTGCTTCGGCTTGTACTCGGTGGAGATGTTCACCACGGCCGGCTCGACCTTGTTCACAATCGCCGTGAACTCGTTCTGCAGCTTGACCGGCGACGGGATCTTCAATGGAGCCGCGTCGGTAACAGGCTTGTCCTGGCCCTTGTCGGCCCGCACCTCGGTGTGCAGCAAGGTGCCGATCAGAATGCCGATCGTCAAGGTGCCCATCACCAGGGCCAACGACATAATCTTCGGTTCGCGGACTCTTTGCTTCCAGTTCATGCGATCAACAGCCTCCCCTTGAGGCATCATTCTCTAATTATAGGGTCCTTTGGGGGCCACGCGAATCCTCCTATCCCGGACCGGCGGTTTGGGTTCGTTTCGCGAGGGGAGTCCATTCCACGACGCCTACGCCGACCAAAATCAGCGCCGCGCCCGCCACAGCGGCGGCGCCGAGCCGCTCGCCCAATACCCAATAAGACGTGAGCCAGGCCGAAATCGGTTCCATGGCAAAGATCAGGGCCACGCGCGACGGCGTGGTGTGCTGCTGCGCCCACGCCATTACCGAGAAGGCGAGGGCCGTGCAGACCAGGCCCGTGAGGGCCACGCTTACCCATACGGCCGCCGTCGAACGGAACATCCATGGTTCTACCCGCGCGCCCGCCGCCACCCCGCACAGCACCGTCACCGTCAGTACCTGAATCACCGACAACGCCGCGAATACGCCATCTTGCCGCACGTAGTGGCCGACGGCGATAATGTGAACCGCAAACAGCAGCGCGCAGCCGATCGTCAGCAGATCTCCCGGATTCCAATCCCCCCACGCCTGCCCCGGCACGGCGAGCGTCATCAGCGCCGTTCCTGAAAGCGCGATTCCCGCCCCGAGCGCTTCCGTCCAACGCGGCATGGTGCGATAGACGAACGCCATCAGGATCGGTACCATCACGACGTTCAGCGCCGTCAGGAATCCAGAGCGCGCCGGCGTCGTGTAGCGCTGCCCGTAAGTTTGCAAAAGGTAGGCGCCCGTCAACAGTAAGCCGCACCACAGCCCTCCGCGTAACCCTGCCCTGGTTTCCCGCCAGTCTGCCAGCAACGGCCGCCGGTAGAGCGCGAACAGCACCAACCCGGCCACCGCGAAGCGCAGCGCGAGGAAAAGCGACACGCTCACGTCGTCCAGCGCCTGCTTCACCAGCGTGAACGACGAGCCCCATAGAATGGTGACCGCGGCCAGCGCCCATTCGGCGCGTGCGGACGAGCGAGACCTCATCGCGCTATCGCCGTCCGGAAGCCGCTTGGGAATCGAGATCGCCGATGAGCAACAGCAGCAGTAAGAGCACGCGGCGCAATCCGGCTTCGCGCCCTTCGGGATGAAACCACTCGGCCGGAGTATGCGCGCCGCCGCCGCGGCCGCCCGCGCCGATCGAGACCGCGGGAATTCCCAGCGACATGGGTATGTTGGCGTCCGTCGAGGCGCAGTCCAATTGCGCGCGAATGTTTAGGTGCCGGTCCACCGCCAGTAGGTGGTCGAGAAGAGGAGACGAGGCCGCCAGCCGGCCACCGGGCCGGGAACCGATCTCGCGCACCTTCGCCGTCACGCGTGCCACGCCGGATCCCCCGCGCTCCACCGTCACCATGCTGTTTTCGGCTTCCAGCGCACGCTCGAGCGATTGCGTCATCAGCGCCGCCATCTCGTCGATACGCGATGGGCTTTCGCTGCGCAAATCGAGCTTGGCCTTCGCCAGCACCGGGATCGAGTTGATCGACGTGCCGCCTTCCACCAGTCCGAAGTTCCATGTTGTGCGCGGGCCGTCGGACTGCGCGCCGGGAAGTTGTGCCGCGCTGTCGCAAAAATTGGTGATCGCCCTGCCCATGGTGTGAATCGGATTGCCGGTTCCGAAATCGCTCCAGGAATGACCGCCTGGGCCGTCGATCGTAATCTCGAACCGGCGGCTGGCCAGCGCGCACGTCGTGATGTGGTCGGTCGAAGGCCCGTCTAGGACGACGAATGCCGATGCCCGCGATCCGAGCCCGTTGGCGCGGCACAGGTAACGCATACCGCTCAGATTGCCTTCGCCCTCTTCTCCCACGTTGGCCACCAGCATCAATGGCAGCGCCAGTCCTGCCAATGCGCTCGACTCGTCCACGGCTCTTGCGATTGCCAACAAGGCTGCTAACCCCGCGCCGTTGTCGGAGACGCCGGGACCGTTCAGTCTTCCATCGCGCGAGGCGATGATGTCTTCGGGCGCGCGCGGCGAAAGCACGGTGTCCAGGTGTGCGGTCGCCACCACCACCGGCCCTTTTTCGGTCACCGATTTCGGCCCCGGCCGGTTCGCCACCACGTTCCCCGCGCGGTCGAGCTTGGCCTCCCAACCGGACTGCCGCAATTGCGCGGCTACCCACTCGGCGCGGCGCTGCTCTTGAAATGTAGGCGCCGCAATGCGGCACAACTCGAAATGCCGCTCATTCACCCATTTCCGCTCGCGCGCGAACCATTCCAACGCCGCGCGTACGTCGGGCAGAGCCGCCAGTTCGGAGGCGCTGAGCGTGGAGACAGAGCCGGAGCCCTGTCCCAGCAAAGTGCTGGGCATAAACTCTCAGTGTACCGTGTGGCGTTTCAGCTCAAGAAAGTGCCCTCATCCGCTACGGTTTAACGAGTGTTCTTCCGATATGACGAGAATTCCACAGCCTCTCGGGGATATACTAAGGGCAGAAAGAGAGCGCAATGAAACCGTACGTCAAGTTTGGTTTGCTCACTGCCGTGATCATCGGCACTCTGGCGTGGCTCGCCGTCGGCGGCATCAGCGAAACGAAGTCCTATTACAAGGAAGTCGGCGAATTAAAGAAGATGGGCGACGACGTTTACGTCAAGAAGCTGCGCGTGGCCGGCGACGTGGCGGAAGGTTCAGTGGCCCGCAGTGGCCGTGAGGTCCGATTCACGCTCAAGCACGGCGAGTACACATTGCCCGTTCTCTACGATTCGATGGATCCGCTTCCCGATACCTTCAAAGGCGGCGCACAGGCCGTGGCGCATGGCAAAATGGGCCGCGACGGCGTCTTTCACGCCACGAAAGTCGACGCCAAGTGCGCATCCAAGTACGAGGCCAAGCCGGGCCAGAAGTACAAGACGCCCGGACAAACCGCTCCACCCGCCAACGATACGAAAGCCTCGCTCTAGTCCGCCGCTGAAGGAGCAACCAATTCTATGGAGAACATCGGCGCACTCTCGCTGATTCTGGCATTCTGCTTTTCGCTTTATGCCTTATTCGGGTCCGTGGTCGGCAAATGGAAAACCCGCCCGTTCCTGGTGAAATCGGCTGAGCGCGCCGTGCTTGCGCAGTGGGCGCTGCAGACGCTGGCCGCCGGGCTGCTCGTGTATGCGCTGCTTACCTGCGATTTCCGCCTCGCCTACGTCGCTTCGCACGTGAATACGGCGATGCCCACTATTTATAAGTTCACCGCATGGTGGGGCGGGCAGGAAGGTTCGCTACTGCTCTGGTCGTGGAGCCTGCGTAGTTATTCGGCCATCGTCGTTTGGCAGAATCGGAAAAAGTTCCGCGACATGATGCCTTGGGTCACGGCGACGCTCATGATCACCCAGGCCTTCTTCCTGCTGCTGATCGTTGTCCCGCTTTCGCCTTTTGAAGTGCTCGCGGTGGGCAAAGAGATTCGCGCCGTTCCCGACGGCAACGGGCTCAACCCCCTCTTGCAATATTGGTCGATGGCCATCCATCCGCCGATGCTCTACCTCGGCTATGTCGGCTTCATCGTCCCGTTCGCTTTCGCCATGGGATCGCTGATCACCAAGCAGCCCGGCGACGGCTGGATTCAAACGACGCGCCGCTGGACGCTGGTCACCTGGCTCTTCCAAAGCTGCGGCGTGCTGCTCGGCGCCGGTTGGGCCTATGCGGTTCTCGGCTGGGGCGGCTACTGGGGTTGGGACCCTGTCGAGAACGCTTCGCTGCTCCCCTGGATCACCGCCACCGCCTTCCTGCATTCCGTAATGATGCAGGAGAAGAAAGGCATGATGAAGGTTTGGAATATGGTGCTCGTCAGCGCCACATTCTTCCTCTGTATCTTCGGAACCTTCCTTACGCGCTCGGGCGTCGTCAGTTCCGTTCACGCCTTCGCGCAATCGCCCATTGGACCCTACTTCGCGACATTCCTCTCCATTCACATCGCCGCCACCGCGTGGCTGATTCTCGACCGCCTCGGCTACCTCAAGAGCGAAGCCCATCTGGAGAGCGTCCTCTCGCGCGAGTCGAGTTTCCTGTTCAACAACCTCATCCTGCTGGCCTCCTGCTTCTCGATCCTATGGGGCACCATGTTCCCCGTCATCAGCGAAGCGATCACCGGCGAGAAGATCAGTGTGGACGCGCCGTTTTTCAACCGCGTGAATATTCCCATCGGACTGTTCCTGCTGCTGCTCACAGGCGTTGGCCCGTTGATTGCCTGGCGCCGCAGTTCGCTCGAAAGTTTGAAGAAAGCGTTCCTATGGCCCGCCGTGGGCGGCTTCGCGATCTCGGCCGCGCTCTTTGCCCTGGGAATCCATCACTTCTACGCATTGATGTCGTTCGGCCTGTGCGCCTTCGTTTTGATCACGGTCGCCATGGAGTTCTACAAAGGCTCGCATGCCATCTCGACCAAGACGGGGCAGAACCTGCTGATGGCCATGGTCGAGCTGACCCACCGCAACACCCGCCGCTACGGCGGCTACATCGTGCATGTCGCCATCGTGCTCATGTTCATCGGCTTCACCGGCGCCGCCCACGGCTGCCTCGACTGCCGCTGCGGGAAGGCCGCGGCGGGTTCCTG
>CAYUZM010000420.1:0-5620 GCA_964449665.1 uncultured Solibacteraceae bacterium | reverse complement strand
GGGGGGGGGGAAGGGGGGAAGGGGCGGGGGGTGAGGGCGGGGGGGCAGTGGGGGGTTCTGGCGGTGAACGATCTGGGGGAGGAGTGCACGGCGACGCCTGCGATTAGTGGGGGACGGATTTTTGTGCGGACGCGGGGGACGTTGTACGCGTTTGGGCGAGGAGCGCGTTAGTCTCGCGGTTGCGCGTTAGTCGCGTGGTTGCGGCGCTAGTCGCGCCACCAGGTTTCGGTTTTGCGTGCCCAGGTGGATTTGGGGAAGCGGGCGTGGAGGAGTCGGAAGGCGGCACGGGTGGTTTTCCAGGAGTCTTTGCCGCTACAGGAGACGCGTGCGCCGCGTACGGTGAGATGGAGCGCTTCGGGGAGGCGCGGGTCGTTGGGATGCGTTGCGGCGTAGGCGAGGACGGCTCCGCCGAGGAAGTCGATTGAGCTGGGTTGGCCGGCGAGGCGGCGGTGTTCGGCGGTGGTTTCGGCGAGGTCTTTCGCCGAAAGGAAGGCGGGGGCGGGCATTGGCCGCACGGGGCGGGATTCTTCGAATCGTTCAAACCAGAATCCTGGACGCTTGGAGTCAGGAAGTTTGTCGAGGGGGCACCACCAGTTATCGCGATACGAATCGAGGCGGCCGGGGGCCGTATCGCGAGTGATGCCCGCGCCGATGAGCGGATTGGCCTCTGGCTGATGGAGAAGCAGGAAGGCGGCGGCGAAGCGGCGATCTTCGGGGGTTGGGGCGTCGAGATAAGGTTTGATGAGAGGCGTGAGTTTTGGGTCGACGTGTGCGAGGGCTTTGGCGATGGCCGGGGCTTCGAGGTCGAGCAGCGCGGCGCGGGTGAAGGCGGTCATCAGAAACTCGCGCTGGACGCGCGCGGGGAGTGCGGCGTCAAGCGCAGCTTCGGTGAGGAGGCGCTGCGGAACCTGATGGTTGATGAGCGTAGCGGCATCGCCGGTGAGGCGCGGCTCGTGGGATGGGTAGCGGTCGAGGAGATCCTTAAACCAATCGTTGCGTTGCGGGGCCTCGGCGAGATCCTCGGTATCGGTGATGAGCAGGGGGCGGCGGACGGCGAACCGGAGGAATTCGGTCAGATTGGGTGAGGCGATCAGGCGTAGGTCGCGGAACCGGCTAGCCGACGAGGCGTCGAGTGTGGAAATGGCGAGGAGCTTGTCGATGCCTTCGCGCGCGGCGGGCTTGTCGCCGGATTCGATGAGAAGCCGGTTCATGTGATAAGCGGCCGTGAAATAGCCGGGGGAGGCAGGCGGCTCGGCGCGGGCGGCCTCGATGAGGCCGGAGGAATTGGCCGTGGCAGCGTTGGCGTGTGTGAGGGCGGCAATCAACCACGGCAGCGAGCGGGTGCGCTGCCAGCGTTCGAGAGCGATGCGGCCGGAGGCGGGTGTGGAGCCCTGGAGGTGGAAGATCCAGGTGGAGAGTTCGTTATTGGCGAAGGGCGCGGAGTCGGCGGGCTTGTTGGAGCGGCCGCCTATGTAGACAGGGTTGGGGTCGGCTTCGCCGATGAAGTGATCGTATAGCTGCGTGTAGTTCCACAGAGAATCGCGGAGGCCATTTCCCTGCCCCCGCCGCGCGAGGAGGCGGCCGAGTAAGTGGAAGTAAGTGAGGTCGTCCTGTTCGACGGCGTGGCGGTCGAGGAGGTTGGCGGTGATGGAGTGGATGGCGGCGAGTTTGGGATCGGCGAGGATGGCCTGGGCTTCGGTGGCGACGGCGGAATCGGGTTTGCCCGCGCGCACGATGGTTCGCAGAACCAGGTAGTGAGAGATGGTGGACCAGGGCGAATTCGCATCGCGGGCAATTTCGGCGAAGCGGCGGCGGGCCTCTGCGGTGTGGCGGGCATAGAAGTGGGCGGCGGCAATCTGGTAGGCACGGTCGGCCACGATAACGGCCGGAGCGCTGGAGGCCGCTGGCGCCGGCATGGCCTTTCCCGGTTCACTACAGTTGGCGAAAACGGCGTTCTGGCCTGAGGTCCATTCGCGCACGGCGGGACTGGTCACTCCAAAGCGGCGGGCCCGGTTTTCGAGGGTGTAGACGGCGTTGCGATAGGCGTCTTCGGCGCAATTTAGGGTGAAGGAGTTGGTTGTAGGGTCGAAGGCGAACTTGCCGTCAGTGGTGAGCGGGATGGGGGGATGTGCGATGCCGGGGACGCGGGCTCGGGCGGCCCGCCAGCGGGCGAACCAATCGGTGCCTGTGCGGTCCCACCACTGGGTGTCGCGATCTTTGTAGTAGTCACGTGCCTGGTCGCGTTCGGCGGCGTCGAGGCCGATGCCGGCTAAGTGGCGGTAACTCAGAATCAAATAAGAGCGGGCCCACGTAGGTTGGATGACGCCTAAGTTGCCGTTGATGAACTGGGCGCGCGGGAGATCGGGGTGGCGCTTGTAATGGAAGACGGCGACGGCGAAAACGGGGGCACAGGCTTCGGCGATGCGCCAGGCGAGGAATGGCGCGAGGGCGAAGAGAGCGGCGATGAGGGCGTGGCGTTTGATGGTGCGCATGTTCAAGGGGAGGGGTCGCGTTGAAAGGTGTAGACGCGCTTCACGGTAGCCGGGAGTCGCACGCCGGGTTCGTCGACGCTGACGCCTGCGCTGGACTGGCAAGCGGGAAAGGCGAGAGGCGGGTCGATGCGCTGGCGGCCCATGCGAAAGAACATCGGGACAATTTCGTCCACCGGCAATCCGGTCATCCAGGAACCGGCAGTGCACCAGGAGGCCAGCGCGGTTATGGAGAGGAAGACATCCGAGCCGAGGGCGCGGCGGACATCGGTGAGCAAGGCTCTGTAGAAGGGCCAGGCGGATTGGGGCGCGTCGAAATCGATTTGGAGAGATTGGGTACGAGTGAGCGCGGGGACTTCGGCGATCATGCGGGCGAGTTCGGTGCGCTGGGCGATGGTGAATTTGGCTTCGTGGTGATCGATTCGGACGACGGCCATGCGGTAGGTGTTGGGCGGGAGGACGAGGGGCGCGCGACGCGGTTGGACAGTGGGTGGTTGGGTGCCGGTGAGATAGAAGCTCATGGCTAGGAAGGCCGCTCCGGCTTGGGAGGGTTTGGGGCGCTCCGGGGCTTGGAAGGTTTGGAGCCAGTACCAGTTCATTTGCGCGGGTGGCGGGGTGGCGGGTGCGGGTGGGGCAGCGGCGGATGGCATCGGAGCGGCTTGCGTGGCGGCGGCGAGGAAGAGCGCGAGGGCGGCGATCATCATGGGACTACGTCCACATCGAATAACGCGGTTTCGATCGTGCCTCCGTGCTTCATCTGGACAATTATTTTGTATTTGCCCGGTTTGGGGAAGCCATAGGGGAAGCTGATCTCGGGCTGTATGACGCCCATATGGTGGAGCGCGTGCGGATTCGCCTGGGCTTCGGCGGTGAGGGCGAGCGAGGCCATGGGGACCGAGCCGCCGGGATGCACGTGGGCGAAGACGCTGCGGTCGTCGCGAATGAATGCCGCGTGGCCGGGCATGCCCATGTAGAGTTCCATGTCGCGGGCAGGTTGGCCGTGTTCATCGGTCAGCCGGAAACGGAACGACGCGGGGCGGCGGGCACGATAACCGGCAGGGTCGCGATCGAAGACAATGCGGGCGGCGTTGGGCGTGGGACCAGCGGAGTCGTCGCCAGTAAGCGGTGTGCCGGGAAGATCGGCGTCGAGCGTGAATTCGGTGGTAACGGTTTCGGGAAAGCCGTTCTCGTGGACGAGGTCGCCGAAGATTGCGTAGCGCCCGGCGGGCATGGGCGGGAGCGCGTGTTCGAAGGTACCGGGAGCGGTCATCTCGGGGTGGAGGTGCCAGGCGCGGTCCATTGCGGGGAGGCGCGTGACGTAGAGGTGCATGAGGTGGCCGTGGTCGGGGAGAAAGTCGTCGATCTTGCGGATCACGAGCCAGCCTGGGTCGCTCAGTTCGATGCGCAGGCGGCCGTTGTCGAGCGCGGCGGCGGCGGTGAGGGGTTTGTAGATGTAGCGGTCGTAGGTATTGGCTTCGGCGGTCCACCATAGATTGCCGAGGTAGAGCGAGGCGGCGACGATTGCGGAGGCGATGGCCATCGTGCGGCGGCCTCGGCGAAGGAAAATTGCGTCGGGTTCGGCGCCTGGTGGAAGTTGTGATTCGCGGGCGGCGGCGCCGGCGATGCTCACAACCCCGAGCGCGAGAATGGCGCCCAGAATGGCAAGCGCGATGCTGAGAGGGACGTCCATGCGCTTGGTGGATTGGGCGACGGCGGGAACGGGGACGCTCAACTTCCCTGCCCCGCGCGCGCCGTCGGCGGCGATGCGCACCTGCCAGGAGCCAGTGGCCATCATCCAGAGCGTGCCGCGAAAGAATTGCGGATCGTCTTGGGCGCGCGTGGCGATGTCGGGCGTGGGAGCGAATTTGGCGCCATCGCCGGTGAGAGGCGTGGGGGTCAGGCGGAGTTCGCGAATATCGGAGGCGGTCGTCCGAATTTCAATTTCGGCGGTGCCGGGAATGACGGCGGGCGGGCGGATGGTGACGTAGAGGGGGTAGGGGCCGGCATTGCCTTCGAAGAAGACGTCGGGGCTGCCGATGTGAGCGTGGGCGGCAGTTGAGAGAAAGAGCAGCGCGACGAACCGGCGCATCAACGTTTGACCTGCTTGAGGAACTCGGCGCGATGGAGGCCGAGCCAGGAGGTGAGGATGGCGGCGGCAAGGGCGATGGCCATTCCGGTCCAAAACTGCTCGGGCGTCTTTTCCGCGGGATAGAACAGGTCACGCATGGAGTAACCGGTGGCGCGGGTGTTGTAGTCGTAGTTATTGCCGTAAAAGAGCCAGTTTTTCGAGAAAGGCGAATTGAGGAACATACTGAACGGCCATTGGACGGCGACCAATCCGCCCATGAAGAGCGCGCCCGAGGCAACGGCGAGTTTCAGCTTGGACCACGTGGCGGCGCGTGCGTACAGTAAGTCAAGCAGAAAACCGGGAACGATCATCCAAAAGGGGAAGTTCGAGGGCACAAAGTGCGTAACGGGATAGTAAACAGGGCCGAGTTTGGGTTCGGCGGGAAAGAGGGGAAGGATGTAGTTCATGGCCGACCAGAAGAGCATGTAGACGGCGCAAATTTCCGTGCAGGCCCAGCGGCGGCCGGAGGCGCGGGCGAGCGAGACGAGAAAGATGGGGATGGCAATGCAGATGTTGCGATAGAAGACGGCCGAGTGTTGGAGCACGCGCGGCGAGGTTTCCATGATGAAGGTGAAGACGTTGACGACGGTCATGCCGGCGACATAGAGATAGAGCCATTCGAGTTTGCGGCGGCCGCTGCCCTGGGCGCGGTTCATGCGGCCGATGACGAGCAGCACCGTGCCGAGCATGACGCCGAACATGCCCAGCGCGAGAACAGTGTGGGGCGGCGAGATAATGCGAACGTCGAGGCCGTAGGCGTTGTGCCACCAGTCGTCGAACGGCGCCGACGCCAGCATTGCGACGCCTCCCCAGGCGCAAATGAACGCGCCCAGTGGTCCGTACAACCCCCAGATGCGAACGCTCGAGGCCTTGAGCTCGGGGTTCTTTCCGAACGTGGTGCTGAAGATCAAATAGCCGGCGGTGATGCCGGCAAGGATGCCGCACGCATAAATCGCCATGTGCGGCGCGGACCAGAACGTGTCGCGGCCGATCGATCGGTGCC
>CAYUZM010000419.1:0-5621 GCA_964449665.1 uncultured Solibacteraceae bacterium | reverse complement strand
CTGCGGGCGGGTCTCGTCGATGCCGAACTTCGCGCAAGCATGGAACGGCTGGGCCAGCAGCGCGGGTCTCAATTTCGGTGGAAGACCGCCGCCGAACGGACGCTCGAAGTGTATTGCGGAGTCGTCGAAGCGCGCCGCGCGGCGCTGTCGAAGTCCGGCCGCGCCGCCGCACAAGCGGTTCCGGTGTCCCGGCCGTGATTCGCTTCGTCCTTTTTGCCGCCACCCTGGCGTGCCTTGCCTTCGGCGGCATCGCTCCCGCCGCCGCCGAAACACTCCAATACCGCCTCAAATGGCCCAGCGGCATCAGCCTCGGCACCGCTCGCATCGAATCCAACGGCCAGCCTTCCGATAAACAAACCGCCGCCTCGGCGCCCACGCTCAACGCCGCCATGATTCTCGACGCCAGTTTCCCCGGCGTCCCCGTCGTCGGCGAGTTCCGCTCGCTCATGAACGGCAAAGGCTGCACGCAGGAGTTCGAAAAAAAGCTCACCCTCGCCCTCCGCAAGGCCCACGAAAAAACCACCGTGCGTGCCGGCAAAGCCACCCGCAAAACCGCCGAAGGCGGTGGTGAATCCGTCCTCACCGTCGGCCCCTGCGCCCTCGACGCTCTCGCCTATCTGCAGATGTTCCGCCGCGAATTGAAAGCCGGCCGCGCCGTCAAAGACACGAACATGCTCTTCGGCGCGCAGTATTCCGTAAAGGCCGTCAGCGCCGGCGCCGAACAACTCACCGTCGGCGGCAAACCGCAGCAGGCCGACCGCTACACCTTCCACATCAAAGGCCCGGCGTCGGATTCCGAGTTCGAAATCTTATTCGCGCGCGACGATGCGCGCACCCCCCTCGAGGTACGTGTCACCATGGCCTTGGGCAAATTCCGCCTGGAACTGGTTCCCTGAACGAAATGAAGCTGGCATACTTTTCGCCGCTGCCTCCGGCGCGAAGCGGCATCGCCGACTACTCGGCCATGCTGCTCGAAGAACTCCGCGGCCTCGCCGCCATCGAAACCTTCGCCGGGGAAGGTAAACCCTTCCACCCTTCCTCCGGCAACCTCGCCCTCTATCAACTCGGCAACAACGCCGATCACATCGAAGCCTACGAAACCGCCCTCCAGCACCCCGGCGTCGTCGTCCTCCACGAAGCCAACCTCCACCACCTCATCGCCGACCTCACCATCCGCCGCGGCAACTGGGACGCCTACGTCGAAGCCTGCGCCTATGACGCAGGCGTTGCCGCCCGCGCTTTCGCCGAACGCGTCCGCGCCCTTGAGGTCGGCCCCGATTACGACGGCGTCCCCATGCTGCGCCGCGTCCTCGAACGCTCACGCGGCCTCATCGCCCACAGCCGTTACGTCGCCTCCAAATGCCGCGACGCCGGCTATACCGGACCCATCGCCGTCATTCCCCACGGCGCCGCCATGCCGCCCATGGAGCGCATGAACTGGCGCACCAAGCTCGGCGTCAATGAAACCGATCCCCTCATCGGCATCTTCGGCTACATGAAGCCGTACAAGCGCATCTCGCAATCCCTGCGCGCCTTCGCCCGTGTCCGCCGCCTGGTGCCCGATGCCAAGCTCATCCTCGTAGGCGAAGAGCACCCCGACTTCCCCCTCGAACCCCAAATCCGCGCCCTCGGCCTCCAGTCCGCCGTCCGCCGCTTCGGCTACGCCACGCCCGCCGAATTCGAAGGCTACCTCTCGGCCTGCGACATCATCCTCAACCTCCGCTTCCCCACCGTCGGCGAAACCTCGGGCACCCTCCTCCGCGCCTTCGGCATGGGCAAAGCCGTCGTCGTCAGCGATGTCGGCAGCTTCGCCGAATTCCCCGATGATGTCTGCCTCAAAGTCCCCGTCGATTCCGGCGAAGACGAGATTCTCTTCTCCGTCCTCAATCTGCTCGTCTCGCGCCCCGCCCTCGCCCAAGCCATGGGCCGCCGCGCCCGCGCCTGGGTTGAACGCGAATGCTCCTGGTCCAACGTCGCCCGCCAGTACGCGGCGTTCCTCACTGCTGTCGCCGAAGGCCGCGAATGGATCGAACGTTCCCCAGAGCCCACTGCCGCCGGACCGGCCACCATCGGGGACACCACCGCACCCACCAACGTCGGCCCCGCCGCCGGACCAGCCACCGGCGGCCCCCCCGCGCCCCCCGCCGCCCCATCCGCCGAAACCGTCGCCGTCCCCGGCGAATACGTCAAAGGCTGGGCCGACCCCTCCGCGCAAGACTACGTCGATACCCATCTCACCCGCCTCGTGAAGACGCTCGAGATGACCCCCAAAGGCGCGCCCGATCAGAGCATCCTCGAAATGGGCGCCTACCTCCAAATCACGCCCTCGCTCAAAACCAGGCTCGGCTATGGCCACGTCCGCGGCTGCTACTACGGCCCCGCCGGCAAAACCGATCACCGCGAAGCCGTCTCAATCGACGGCGAGCGCTTCACCTGCGAAGTCGATCTCTTCGACGCCGAACGCGACCCCTTCCCCTATCCCGACGAATCCTTCGACACCGTCCTCTGCTGCGAACTCGTCGAACACCTCACCTCCGACCCGATGCACATGATGACCGAGATCCACCGCATCCTCAAACCCGGCGGCCACCTCGTGCTCACCACGCCCAACATCGGCTCCCTCCGCGCCATCGCCGCCATCCTCTCCGGCTACCATCCCGGCTTCTTCCCCGCCTACATCAAGCCCGCCGGAGAAGGTGCCGAAACCGACGCCCGCCATAATCGCGAATACACCGCCCGCGAGATCTATCTGCTCTTCCACGACTCCGGCTTCGACGTCGCCCGCCTCGAAACCGGCGAGTTCAAATCCGAGCCGCGCCCCGAACACATCTGGGTCGAACACATGCTCGACCGCTACGGCATGGCCAAAGATCTCCGTGGCGACGGCATCTACGCCGTCGGCCGCAAATCCGGCCCCGTCCGCTCGCGCTGGCACGCCTGGCTGTATAGTTGAACGCTGTATAGTTAGGCGACGCCGCCCCACGCGCCACAGCCCACCACCCCACAAAGCCCCACCATGAGCGCCCGCTACGAAGCCCCGCACGCCGCCATCGACGACCAGGGCCGCCTCTCCCTCCGCGTCCGCGTCACCAACGACTCCATCTACCACTGGCGCGCCGCCGTCCTCGGCTGGCAAGTCACCCAAGGCGATTCGCACCGCTATCTCGAAGACGGCCCCACCGCCCAACTCGGCGAAACCGTCGCCCCAGGCGAATCGCGCGACTGCGTCCTCGAAGGCGCGCTCCCCACCCTCGCCGGACGCTACCGTATCTTCGTCTCGCCCTTCGTCCCCGCTCTCGGCTGGCTCCACGTCTCCGGCGGCCGCGCCCTCGTCGTCGATATCGAAGTAGACGCGGGCGCGGCCACTATCCTGCGCAGCCGTGAAACCACCATGGCCCAACTCTCCCGCCGCGACGTTCTCGGCGCCCCTCGTCACATGTTCCAAATCGTGTGGAACAACCGCGGCCTCGCCTGGTCCCTCGCCAAACGCGACCTCGCCGCCCGCTTCCGCGGCTCCATCGGCGACGCCCTCTGGACCGTCATCCACCCGCTCCTGCTCATGCTGACGTACCTGTTCGTCTTCGGCGTCGTCCTCCGCGCGCGCTTTGCGGGCGACCCCAGCACCGCCGGCTTCGCCCTCTACTTCCTCGCCGGAATGATCCCCTGGCTGGCCGTCAGCGAAACTATCGGACGCGCCCCTTCGGCCCTCATTGAACACCGCCACTTCGTCAAGAAACTCGTCTTCCCCGTCGAAATCATCAACCTCAGCCACGCACTCTCGGCGCTCGTCACGCAACTCACCGGCCTGGCGCTGCTCTGCGCGCTCCTGTTCGTCCTCAGAGGAAGCATCCCCGCCACGGCACTGTTCCTCCCACTCCTCCTCATTCCCCAGTTGCTCCTCACCGTGGGCGTCTCCTGGATCCTCAGCGCCCTCGGAGTTTTCCTCCGCGATCTCGGCCAGATCATCGGCTTCCTGCTGACACTGCTCTTCTTCCTCACCCCCATCTGCTACCCCGAAGAATCGCTTCCCCCTGAACTCCTCACCTACTTCCGCAAGAACCCCATCTACGTCCTGGTGCGCGGTTGGCGCGCGCTACTCCTCTCGGGCGAACTCCCGCCCCCCAGAATGATGCTCCTCCTCTACATCACCTCAATCGCCGTAGTCTTCATCGCTGCCCACATCTACCGCAAACTCCGCCCCACCTTCGCCGACGTCCTCTAAGGACAACCCTCACCCCCGCCCATGGTCCAACCGCGCCCACCCCAACTTCCACCACACCTCACCATCACCGGTCCGGAATCTGTGTGCATCGGTGTCCATCGGTGGCCCGTTATCTCTTCCTCACAATCTCCACCCGCCTGTTCGTAGCCCGCCCTGCCTCCGTCCGGTTATCCGCGATCGGTTTCTCCTGCCCAAACCCCGCCGGCGTCAACCGCCCCGCCGCGATCCCCGCCCCCACCAGCGCCGTCACAACCGACTGCGCCCGCGCCTTCGACAACGCCAAATTTCCCGTCGCCGTCCCCGTATTGTCCGTATGCCCCTCCACACCCACCGCCAGCGCCGGCCGCTTCTTCAACATCGCCGCAATCTCCCCGATCAGCGGCTGCGACTCCGGCAAAATCTCCGCCTTCGCCGTCGCGAAGTGAATGTCCAGCGCAATGAACCCGTCCTTATCGATCGCCGCCGCCATCGCGTCCGCCGTGATCACCTGCTGCATCGGCTCCTTCTCCACGATGTGCAAAAAGTAATAGCGCCCTGCATAGTTATCCGTCGCCAGAATCTCCGCCCAAACCTCCGCGCCCTTGTGCGTCGCCTTCAACACGCTCCCGCTTGCGTCGATGTACACCACCTGCCCGCCAATCGACTTAATCGCATTCTCATAGTTCCGCCGGATCGCCAGCCCCCCCGGATGGTCCTTCGTATTCAGCAAATAGTAGTGAATGCGCGTGTACTTGCCCTCAATCACCGTCGGAGGCTTCGTGCGAAACTTGTACGCCGCAAACCCCTGCTGCTGATAATTCGACAACGAATACCCCGGCATCCGCGTCGGAAATAACGGATGGTCCGAGCTGCCCTTGGCGTCTTTAGGATGGCTCTGCGCCGCAAGCAAAACGCACGCCGCCAGCCCGATACCGAGTAGTCTGGGAAAGTGCATGGGAACATTGTACGCGCACGGAACCAGCCGGAACGGAGCACCGCGCAAGCTCCGCACGCGCACCAATTGCACTCCGCCAGCCCCCCGGCCACGTGCCAATCGCATTTTCATATCTGTGTGCATCTGTGTCCATCTGTGGCCCGTTCTCCGCAAACCGGCGAGCCCCAGCCCCGTAATTTATCGCGTAAGCAAATGGAGGAAATCTATCGATGGCCCTGGTCAGTCCCCGCTTCCGCAACCAGAAGCGCGTGCAAAGCGCAAGTAACAACGCGCCCCCCTTCCGCCGCGGTGAAGTGAGCGACGGCGTCCGCGCCCTCCAGGAAGCCCTCGTCGACCTCGGCTACGCCATGCCGTCCTCGACCAAACAGAACGAGTGCGACGGCAACTTCGGCCCCGAAACCGACCGCACCGTCCGTGCCTTTCAACAGGACTCCCGCCTCGCCGTCGATGGCGTCGCCGGACGCC
>CAYUZM010000418.1:0-5639 GCA_964449665.1 uncultured Solibacteraceae bacterium | reverse complement strand
AAACAAACGCAGCACCGGCAAGACCAGCCGCGGCGGCCGCCTCCGCCTCGCTATGCTCAAACCCGGCGACTACATCCTCGGTGCCACCAAGCAAGGCTTCCGCGTCCCCGCCGACCAGTTGGTCACCGTCCGCCGCGGCCAGGAAGCCCACGTCGAATTCGCCATGGCCCCGGCGCGGTAACACAACCTCCGACCCAGCTCGAACCCCTTCGGCGCCAACCTCCCGCACCAACCCACCGGCAACGCCGCCCGCACCCCGCACCAACCCACCAGCAACGCCCCACCGCGCACTCGCACAGCAGCCCCCCGCATCCCACAACCACACATGGCACCGCCCGCCCCCCGCACCAACCCACCAGCAACGCCCCCGCCCACCAAGCCCCCGCCCACCAAGCACCCCATCCCCCGCGCCCGGTGCTACACTGATAAGTCGTAGGCCCTTGAGGCCCCAGGAGGTGGGACTTCCCGCAGCCATGGCTCTCCGTTAGTCAGCCGTTTGAGCGAGCAAGCTTCGTGCGCCGCCTGGCCGGAAGCTTGCTAAGCACCGTCCTGCCCGCTTCCTGTCAACTCTGCCTTAACCCTCTCGAAAACTTCTCCACCATCCCGGTTTGCCCGAAGTGTCTCCACTCCGTGCTCCCGCTCGAAGCCAACTTCTCCTGCGCCGGCTGCCGCACGCCGTTCCTCAATCCGAGCCCGCTCGACGAAAACGGAATGTGCCTGCTCTGCAGCTCGGGCGTCAACCGCTTCGATGCCGCCTACTCCTACGGCGTCTACGACGGCGAACTCCGCGAACTCATCCACCTGCTCAAATACCAGCGCGTCGAATCGCTCGCCAAACCGCTCGGCCGCCTCCTGCTCCGCTCGCTGCCTTCCGATGCCGCCTACGACGCCATCGTGCCCGTCCCGCTCCACTGGCGCCGCCGCTTCACCCGGGGCTTCAACCAATCGCAGCTCCTCGCCCGCGCCCTCGCCCGCTCGCTTCACATTCCCGTGCTCGCCGCCCTGCGCCGCAAGCGCCCCACGCCCGCGCAGTCCTCGCTCACCGGCATCGCCCGCCGCCGCAACGTGCGCGGCGCGTTCCAAATTCGCTCTTCTCAAAACATCGCCGGCGCAAGCCTCCTGCTGGTCGACGATGTGTTCACCACCGGCGCCACGGCCAACGCCTGCGCCATGGAACTGAAAGCCGCCGGCGCCCGCCGCGTCACCGTCCTGACCGTCGCCCGCGCCGACCGCCGCCAGTGGATGCAGTCTCTTTTGGAGCCCGCGGAGTCTCCTCACAAACAGTTCGCCAAAGGAGCCCAATGAGAATGGCAAGCCTTGACCGGCTTCAGCAGCCGGTGCTGGTGCTCAACGCAAGCTACGAGCCCATCCATGTCTGCGCCGCCCGCCGTGCCCTTGTGCTCGTGCTCAAAGGCGTCGCCAGCGCCGAAGAGCTGTCCCACATCCCCCTGCGCTCGGCGCGCGCCGATACGCTGCTCCCCAGCGTCATCCGCCTGCTCGAATACCGCCGCATCCCCCACCAGGCCCGCGCCCTCTCGCGCAAGAACATCCTCATGCGCGACCGCTACACCTGCCAGTACTGCCTCCGCGGCGGCTCCTCCGCGCAGCTCACCCTCGACCACGTCATCCCCCGCTCCCGCGGCGGCGACTCCACCTGGGAAAACCTGGTGGCCTGCTGCCACCAGTGCAATAACCGAAAAGGCAACCGCACCCCCGAAGAGGCCGGCATGAAACTGGTGCGCTCCCCACGCCCCTTCAGCCTCCACACCAGCCGGCATCTAATGCGTCTGCTTGCGCGTAGCGAGGATCGCTGGCAGAAGTATCTGTTCTATTAATTTACCTGCGCTGAGTACTCAACTCCAGTGAACGTGCATTGTGCGGCGTCCACTGCCGTGACGGCCGAGTATTTTTTCACGGCAGGTTTAGCCAGATGTCATTTGCGTCTTCTTATTGGTTGTGGGGATGATAACTGCTTCGGTGGTGAGTTGTCGTGCTGGGTTCAGTGGGTAGTCGAAGTACTCGCCGTTGTTGGCGACGATGGCGTATTCGAATCCTTCATAAGGCATACTGTTGACGTTGAAGTCGCAATGCAGGTGTGGGACGTTATAGTACTCGTCGCCCTTGGGATCGTAGATCCTGATGTTTCGGTACGGGATAAGTCCGAGTTTCCAAATGTTGATGCGCCGAAACGCCGCTCGGTCGAAGTCGGCGCTGAAGGGAATAATGGCCCAGTGGAGGTTGCCGGGGTAGCCCTCACAGTTCTCAATGACGCCGGTTTCAATGTTTAGGATGAATTTGATCCCTTTGTGGTAGAAGTCAAAGGGTTCGAGCGTGAACCATGAGCTGATCCCGTTGTGGTTCACGATGTCGGGATAGTTGTCCTCGCCGATGCGGTGAATCACAAGTTTGCTGTGCCGAAACTTGTCGAAGGGGCGCTCTGGACTAGCACCAGTGGATGCTCGATCTTGCCGGGTTTCATCCCATGGACGCGTGAGCGCTTGTTGGAGCTTGTCTCGTAGCTTTTGATCACGCTTCAACTCGCGCTCCGCACTTGTCACTTGAGATGCTGTTCGTTGGGTTTTGCCTACTAGCAGTTTGGCATCTCGCTCAGCTAACGCTTTCCATCGCAGGAGGAGGGGCTCGGGGTGCCCGCGCTCATCATTGTCGACGTGTTTCGCGCAGTTCTGGCACAACCAGATCCCGTTCTTGATGCCGCGACGACCCGCCGGTGTCAGCGATGGATTGTAACGTGGGCCACCGGGCGCTGCGCCGGAGATGTGCGCCGCGACCCCGACATTGACGGCACCTTCTTCCTCGAGTTGTGGGCCACTCGTCCTGGCGCGACAAGATGGGTTGGAGCACTGATGACCAGCTCGGGCCGAAAGCTTCTGTTTGATTGCTGCAGGGAAATCGTCCCGCACGATCGATGCCTCTCACCTCTCTAATCACAGTTTACAGATCACAAAGCCTCGCAGTAAACCGGAAACCCATGTCGAGAGGAACAAGTTGCTCGGCGCGGCCGCCAGATTCGTGTAGGTTGTAGCAAAAATGGCAATGAAGGATCGTAGCCCGATTTCGATTGAACCAGTGCGCGTAAGTAATCAGAACGCGTCGACAGCATCCCTGACCTGACCCCTTCGGTTCGGGCCGCTCCATCAATCCTCTTTTAGCCGCGAATCCACATGCGAAGAGGAATTCTTCAACGCCTCCGCCATAGCACCCTCCCCGGTGAACTCAAGGTGTTGCGCGAGCGCCATTGCGTACAGCTGGCTGCGCGACACATTCATCTCTTTCGCCGCAGCCTCGGCTTGTTTGAACAATCCATCAGGAATAGAAAGTGCAACCCGCATACTTCAAATGTAGCCCATAGCTATCTGTGTGAATCTGTGTCCATCTGTGGCAAGTTACTTGCCGCTCGCCTTAGGCCAAACCACCCCCTGCTCCTTCTTCACCACCGGCCCCAATCCCCGGTACGTGAACTTCTGCAACCGCTGCCCGCGATACGTCTCGGTCGTATACAAATTCCCCTTCGAGTCGCTCGCAATGCTATGCACCGCATAAAACTGCCCCGGCTGCCGACCGCCGTCCCCAAACGTCGTCAGCACCTCAAGCGTGTCCCGCTTCAGCACATGCACCTTCATGTTTGACCCGTCGGCCACATAAATATACTGCTGCCCCTTGTCGCGCGACAGCGCGATATCGAACACCGCCCCATCGCCCAACGTCTCCTTCGCCACCCAAGCCTCTTTCACAAAGGTGCCATCGGTCTTAAATACCTGAATGCGGTCGTTCGTCCGGTCGCCCACATACAGCAGCCCGTCGTCGGCCAGCGCCACGCAATGCACGGGAGTGCGGAACTGCTTCGGCGGCGGCTCGCCGGGCTTGTAGGCGGGCAACTGCGTATCGTCGGGCTTGTTCCCATACGCGCCCCAGTGCCGCTTGTACTTCCCCGTATCGGCGTCGTACACAATCACGCGCCGGTTGCCATAGCCATCGGCGACATACAACTCGTTCGTCTTCGGATCCACCAGCGTCTTCGCCGGCAGCCGCAAATTCTCCGTGTTGTTGCTGCCCGTCGCCGCATTTGGCTTCCCGATCTGCATCAGGAACTTGCCCGTGGGCGTGAACTTCAACACCATGCTGTCGTGCACCGCGCCCGCCGCCGCCATCCGGCTCTCGTCGTGCGCCAGCGGCGCCGGCTGCTTGCCGCGCCCGTTGCCGCCAATCCAAACATTGCCCTTGTGATCGATATCGATCCCATGGTTCGACGAAGGCCACTCATACGTTCCCGGCGGCCCGTTCTCGCCGCCCCAATGCGCCACCAGATCGCCCGCCGCGTTGAACTTCAACACCGGAGGCGCCGCCGCGCAACACTCGGCCGCCTTCGGCTTCCACGTCGCGTACTGCTCTTTCTCCTCGAGCGAACCCGGACGATGCACAACCCACACGTTGTCCTGCGCATCAATGCCCACGCCAATCACCGCGCCCATCAGCCAGTGATTCGGCAGCGGCTTCGGCCACATCGGGTCCACTTCGAATCGTGGCGCCTGCACCGCCGCGGCTTCCACCACCGCGCGCCGTTCGGCCACATACGCTCCCACGGCCAACACCGCCGCCACGGTCCCAAATACAGCCGACTTTACATAGCTGATGCGCATTCCTATATCCTCCCCATCGGGCGTTCGATATCATACACGATCCATGCTGTTGCGCTTGGCATTTCTCCTCTCCCTCGCCGCCGCCGCCCGCGCCCACGACATCCCCACCGATGTCACCGCCCAACTCCTCTTCGCCCCGCAAGGCTCACAAGCGCGCCTCATCGTGCGCGTCCCGCTCTCCTCCATGCGCGACATCGACTTCCTCGCCCCCGATCTCACCCCCCAACTCCACCTCGCCGCCACCCAATGGATCGCCCAACCCATCGAGCTCTACGAAGACGGCAATCGCCTGTCGCCCCGCATCGCCGCCATGAAGCTCTCGCTTCCCTCTGACCGCTCTTTCGAGTCCTTCGCCACTGCCCTCGCACACCTCCAGCAACCCACACCCGCGGCCCCATCCCAACTCCACGCCCCACTCCCCGCCCCACCCGAACAACTCCACTTCGACGTCCTTCTCGAATACCCCATCCGCTCCCCGCACTCCGCCTTCTCCCTCCGCCCCGGCCTCCACCACCTCGCTGCCGCCACCACCACCGTCCTCCGCTTCACCACCCCCTCCGGCGACATCCGTGCCTTCCAGTTCCACAACGACCCCGGCCTCGTCCCCCTCGACCCCCGCTGGCACCAGGCCGCCTGGCGCTTCCTCGCCCTCGGCTTCGAACACATCCTCGATGGAACCGACCACCTCCTCTTCCTCGCCTGCCTCGTCATCCCCTTCCGCCGCCTCCGCGAACTCGCCCTCATCGTAACGGCCTTCACCATCGCCCACTCGGTCACCCTCATCGCCTCCGCCTACGGCCTCGCCCCCGGCGCGCTCTGGTTCCCCCCGCTCGTCGAAACTTTGATCGCCGCCAGCATCGTCTTCATGGCCATCGAAAACATCGCCGCCGCCCACTCCACCCGCCGCCGCTGGCTCATGGCCTTCGCCTTCGGCCTCATCCACGGCTTCGGATTCTCCTTCGCCCTCCGTGACTCCCTCCA
>CAYUZM010000417.1:0-5646 GCA_964449665.1 uncultured Solibacteraceae bacterium | reverse complement strand
TACCAGGCCGGGCACGTCACCGGGTGGCAGCTTTACCGCGGACTCAATCCCCTTTACGACGAGCGCAAGTGGAAGAGTTTTGTTCGCAGACTTCGCATCCTGAGTGAGCGGCATTTCCTCATTCGCCTCGTTGTTGACGGAATGAGCACTCCGGTATTTGCGCTGGGAGACGAAGGCGCCCGCTCGCTGCAGGCCCGCCTCCCAACGATAATCGAGGCCGGACCGCGAGACTCCCACCGTGGAAACCGAGACCATGTGTGGCACGACGTCGAGCTATTTGAGCTGCAACTGAAGTTGCGCCAGTCCGGCGTCGTGTCGTCCTGGTTGTACGAACCCGAGATTCGCGCCGACAACGAGCTTACGAATTTCGGCTACGCGAAGGACTATGACGCGATCGTGACGTTCCGTTGCGGCCAGAAATCCGGGAAGGTCGCGCTGGAATACGAACGTTGCCCCAAATCCACGAAGCAGTACAGACGCATTGCCGACATCCTAAATCGTGAGACGAAGGTCGCCTCCGTCGTTTACCTTGTCTGCAACGTGCAAATGGAGTCGTTCCTGTTGAACGGTCTGCGCGGGAGTCGTCGCCAAGTTTACGTCTGTCAGGCCCACCGATTCGCGGAAAATCCCACCGAAGCGACGCTGGTTGACGTTGCACAGCAAGTGCAACATCGGCTCGTGGACTGCCTTTCCTAGAACCACCAACAAGCAGCAGTTTTGATGCGCCATTGGCGCGTCTTTGCTGTTCCTTTGATGCACCGGCTGTCCTGCAAGTATTTCCGACTCAGTACGTTGCGATCTGACTACCGGTAGTTTGTGGCTGTATTCGGTCTGGAGGGCTGAATCGGCCTTTGGGAGATGGGCTTGAGTGGGGTTGTAGGGTTGTCCGGTTGGGTGTGGGTGGTGAGGGTGTGTGCCGGAGCCTGTCGAGAAGTGGATTGACGGTTGTGATGTGTGCGGGTTGTGGTGTGTGGATTGAGGAATTGGGTTTGGGGTAGCGAAGAGAGGCGGGATTGAAGGCCGGGAATGTACGCCAGTAGCGGAGAGGAATTCGGTGGTGGGTGTTTAGGGCGCTGGCACGGTTGTGGCGCGTGGTGCGCCAGCGAGCGCGCGCTCCTGACAGTCGCAGCAGTGTTGGTGTAACAGATGGCCGAAACCAAAAAGGAGGATTGCGCATGGCATACGGTGCGTTTGCGGATACGAAATCGCGGTACCGGGATCTCGACGTGTTACTGGACTACCGCGAGTATGACGGCGATTGGACCACGTGGTTCGAAGAGAACTGGTTAAAGCCGCGGCTCAAAGCTTTGGGATACACGCATGTCCGGTTCTTCGGCGGAAAGACCTGCGAGTACGACGGAAGCTTTCGAGAGCGCATTTGCGAGTTGGGAATGCCCGGTGGCATACGCGCCGAGTGCTTCGTGTACGGCTGAACGACGTGGTCGCTCAGCAGAGGGACGGCGCAGAGCAGCAAAGTGAGCAGATGATTCCAACAACTCAGATGAAGGAGATCAACAGATGTACGTGAACGGAACAGCAGGTACGCAGGACAATTCGGCGCCGCCTATCGCGACGGCGCCCGGCACGGATGGAATGGCCGCCCGTAGTGATTTCACGCCGGCGCGCATCGAGGAGATCAGAACTCAGTTGCTCGATCCGTTCGACCCAGCCGAGATCAAGTGGCGGGTGACGGCAACGTCGACACAGCAAAGCAGACACGGCCCGGTGAAACGTGGCCAGTTGGTCGCGTATGCGGACCAACGCGCCTACACGGACCGGCTGAATGAGATTTTCGGCGAGTGGGGTTGGACGCGCACCTACAACGTTCAGGTGGCACAGAACTTCGAGCGGACGCTCAACAGGGGCGCTAACGGACAGAAGCAGAGCGTCATTTGTGCCAAGGTCGTAGTCGTTTCCACGGTATCGGTAACCGGCCTTGGGTCGCACACCGGCGTTGGCGAGGAATGGGCGGACGACGAGAACTCGGCGACGCGGGCCGAAGCCCAGGCATTCAAGCGCGCTTGCTCCTGCTTCGGACTGGGCCGCTACCTTTACGATCTCGATAAAGTCTGGGAGGACTTGGACCAATACAACCGTCCAGTGCGCGAGCCCTACTTGCCGGACTGGGCAATTCCTGCCCACTCGAGGCCGTCGGCGCAGCCACAAGCCCGGCCGCATTCGGCGGGTCCAGCGCAACCACGTCAAGGAATTGTTCAGCAAGAGATGTTGGCCAAGGTTAAGCAATTGTGCGGAACGGTCGGCTTCGGCCTCTCGAAGTTTGCGCTGCAGAAGTACGGCGGAGTGACAGACGCGTCCAAGATCGGATTCGCGAAGCTTACGATGGTGTTCGACAAGTTGACCGATCTGGCGAATGGAATCGGACGGCTCCGAACGGCGTCGGGCAAACTCGCTGTGGGACGATACGCGGAGATTTGCCGTGAGCTCAACTTCGCCAGCGACTCCTTGGACGACATCCCCGACCGCGACGGACTGTGCTCCCTGCTAAAGCGCGTCGAGGCGGAAGCCGCGCCGGCAACGCCTAGCGCCGATCAGCACCAGGCGAACGGCTCGATTGGGGAACTGCGCGGGAAACTGCTTCAAGCTGCTCGCAAGGTTGCGGACGGCGGGCGCGCCGGCTGGCCCGCAAAGTTCGGCGACGTGATCGCGCAGGCGACGGATGGCAAGGTGACGTTGGAGCAACTGAAGAACCTGACGGAATCGGATGCTCCCACACTCGAGGCCGCGCTCAGCAAATTGGCCGCTTAGTTGAATACTCAGTGCCCATTCTTCGGGTCGAGAGCGAAGCGCCCCGAGAAGGGCGGCTTGACCCAGACCCCATCCTTTATATACGCGATGCAGGCGCTTCGGCTGCATCGTATCCCCCTCACCGGCGGCTCCCATCTCGGACAGCCGTTAACCCGTAGCCAATAGGGCAGGCGCGTACCCGAGACGCAGACTCGAAGGCCGACGTGTGCTTGCCTACAACGAACCTACTTAAAAAGGAGAATCAGATGTTTCGAAATCAGAACGTAACCGCGAGCGAGGTGCTCAACACCCGAGATTTGAATGTGCGGCCCGGACGGGACGTGACCGAAATCGTCGGCACCTTCCTGACGGTGGCCGAAGCCGTGGTCGCCCACTGGGTCGAGTATTCGAAAGGCCTGCTGCTCTTCGTAATGGTGCCGGGCGACGAACAATCCGGAGAATTCTACGTCTACGACCGGAAGAAGGGCAGCTTCTGGCTGCTGAGCTTGGCCGACAGCGTGTTCGGCGGGTACTCAACAGCAGACATGAGGCAGAAAATCAAAGACTTTCGGCTGCTGGATTTCGCTGAAGATCCTTCCCGCCTCCGGGCTGTGAACTGATAGCGCAACTCGTTTTGCGATTCCGGGAAACCGGTGTACAGAATACCTATGCCGGAACTCAAGCTGGCAACGCCCGAGATGGCGGTCGAGTACGCGCGGTGGTTCGTGAATCGACTTGCCTATACGCGGCAGTCGGACCGGCCTCACCCCCAGTCGGGGCGGCACTACTACTACCGTCCACGAGCCGAGGGTGGCGGTGAGCTGGGCCTGAAATTGGAAGATGTCCGGCGTCACTTGGCCGGCGAGATTACGCTCGGGATCTACGCGATCAATCCAGAAACGCAGCGGGTGAAATGGATGGGGATCGACGCAGACTACAAGCGATCGCTTGACGACCTGTTGAAGTTGCAGTATGAACTCCAGCGGGATGGCATCCAGGCAGCCCTTGAACAGAGCCGCCGTGGCGGACATCTTTGGATCCTGTTTGAGACACCCGTGTTTGCAAAGCACGCGCGCGTGTACATCCGGCACCTGGCTAGCAGGCTTTCGGTGCAGGTGAAGGCAACGGGCCCGTCGGACGGAATTGAACTATTCCCTAAGCAGGATCGCATCGACCGAACGCAATTCGGCAATGCGATCCGCGGACCACTCGGCGTTCACCGGGCAGTGAACCGGCGGTACTGGTTCTACGGCGCACAACACGACCTCGAAGCGCAGCTGAAATACCTGCGTGAACTGAGGCGCGTGACGGAGAGGCAACTCTCTGAACTGGTCGACGGCCTTACGTTCGAAGAAGAGAGGCCCTCGCCGCTACCGGTGATCACAACTCGCTCAGACCGGACGCATTTCCATATTCTCGACTACGTGAATCGGGAAGGATTGCGGCGTGTTGGACGAAACTGGATCACGCAATGTCCCAGTTGTGCGGCGGCGGGCCGCGATCGCGGCAAGGACAATCTGGCCATCTCAGTTGAGGAGCCTTCGAAGTACCTGTGCTGGGCTGGCTGCACGAACACCAATATCCGGGCGGCGCTTGGTGCGCCTGCTCCGGTCAACGCGCGTTAGGAGGAGGAGATGGCGAACGAATCTCGACTAGTGCTACCGAAGCCGATGATGGCGAAGCTGGCATCTTCGGGCGTCTACTGCCAGACATGGGTCACTGCCGAGCGGCAGGACCGGGCCAAGAGGTGGGTTCTGCGGGGTGTCGAAAGCGGCGGGAGTGCCAAGGAATTCGGGCGCTACATCTCCTTCTTCGCGGCGGATGGTTCGCGGATGGAATGGCTGCAGAAAGCCGACCGCATTGGCGCAAACGGCGTTCATGCGATCGCGATTGGTGAGACTCTGGTCGGCGTCGAAATGGCGCGCGTGGACGAAACCTACCAACTGATGATATCGAGGCACCAACTCGGAAAGCCAAAGACGGAGGGGAAGCGGCCACCGGTCGAGTCATCCGTGGTCTTTCGCGGGGTGGACGGCCAGTTGTCAGAGAAGCTCCGAAACCAAGGCCTGGCACCAGCCTTCCTAACCCGGAGCGGCGAAGTGAAGGCGGTCCCCGCCGATTTCCTGGAAGCCGTAAAGATCGTCACCGCCGGAGTCTCCTGCTCGAACTGCAGGCACGTTCACGGCTTGGTCGGCGGCAGGGGTTCCGCGGAAACAAAGGACCCGGCGGAGACGGTTGTAGCGATTGCGTCGTGAGGACCTGGGGAGTTCCGCGATTCGAAGGGAGCCAGATGATTAAGGAGTACCTGACTAAGCTCTGCATGTTTTTGTTCTTGGCCGCATTGTTTTCAGGACGAACGAACGAGCTTGGAGTTCTCACGGGCGCGCTTACGGGCACCGTCCTACTCTGGCCGCTCTACCGGAAGGTTGTTCCGGCACCGAAGCGGCGCCGGGTAGTTGTCGTTGAGGACGAGGCTGAGATTGCAGCAGAGAAACTCCTGAACCGGCCGTGAAATAGGTTGCGAAGGGAGGCCCCCAAAATGACGGTTGGCACGAAGAGTGTGATTGGTGGAGCGCATTGCTTTCTTCTGCATCCATTCTTTGTCGCACGGGGGTGGAAGCGACTATTCGGCTTTCCTTGGGATCCGCGCCTATGGGCCGCCTTCGCGTTGCACGACGCCGGCTACGTTACGTGCGGCGACATGGATGGAATAGAGGGCGAAGGGCATGTCGTACTCGGCGCGCGCATCATGGGTGCTTTCAATCTGATCAACGCGCTCGTCGCACTGCTGTTCGTGTTCTCTGTCGAAGCGAGGCGAGATGACCTGCACGAAGCCGCGAAGCGCACCGGGCGTTTCGTCGCCGCGCTGATCCCGGCCGCACTGCTCGGCTATGTAGTGAT
>CAYUZM010000416.1:0-5653 GCA_964449665.1 uncultured Solibacteraceae bacterium | reverse complement strand
AAACGCGGGAAACGTTGGTTCAATCCCCGCACCGGGCCTCCCTACCACCACTCGCATCCCTGGACATACCCCATGGAACCCGAAACGCACCTTCACCGGCAAGGAGCCCGCAGTCTATGCCACCCGCTCTCGCAACCCCCGGCCGCCATCCCCATCCCCACCTCGGCCTCATGAAAGCCAACGTCTTTCGCGCCCCAGGCGTCTTCGGCCTGGAAGAAAAACCCATCCCACACCCCGGCCCCGGCGAAGCCGTCGTCGAAGTCCGCCTCACCACCATCTGCGGCACCGATCTCCACATCGTCCGCGGCGAATACCCCGTCGCCCCCGGACTCACCATCGGTCACGAAGCCGTCGGCGTTATCCACGAACTTGGCCCCGGCCTCACCGGCTACCACGTCGGGCAGCGCGTCCTCGCCGGCGCCATCACCCCCTGCGGCCAATGCGAACCCTGCCTCGGCGGCAACCGCTCCCAATGCGGAGGCCCGCTCGGCGGCTGGAAACTCGGCAATACCATCGACGGCACCCAAGCCGAATACGTTCTCATCCCCAACGCCCAGGCCAACCTCGCCCTCATCCCCGACGCCCTCACCGATGAAGAGGTGCTCCTGCTCACCGACATCGCCTCCACCGGCTTCTCCGCCGCCGAAAGCGCGCCCGTCCACATCGGCGATAACGTCGCCATCTTCGCCCAGGGCCCCATCGGCCTCTGCGCCACCATCGGCGCCAAACTCATGGGCGCCGCCCGCATCTTCACCGTCGACAGCGACGGCCATCGCCTCGCCATCTCCCAACGCCTCGGAGCCACCACCACCATTCGCTCCGACGCCAACCCCGTCGAGGCAATCATGAAGGCCACCAACGGCCGCGGCGTTGACGTCGCCATCGAAGCCCTCGGCCTCCAAGCCACCTTCGAAAACGCCCTCAACGTCCTCCGCCCCGGTGGAACGCTCTCAAGCGTAGGGGTCTACTCCGGCCACCTGACCATCCCGCTAGCCCCCTTCGCAGCAGGCCTCGGCGATCACAAGATCGTCACCACCCTCTGCCCCGGAGGCAAAGAACGCATGTACCGTCTCATGCGCCTCGTCGAAGCCCAACGCATCGACCTCCGCCCGCTCCTCACGCACCTGTTCAACCTCGACGAAATCGACAAAGCCTACGAACTCTTCGGAGCCCGCGGTAACGATGTCCTCAAAGTAGCCATCCGGGTCTCGTAGGCCGCCGAATAGCGTTACTACTACGCGACATCCAAAGTCCGGATGCCAAACAGAGCTTCATGTCTCAGTGCGCCATCTCCGTGAATCGGCGTCCATCGGCGGCCAGATTCAGTTCGTAGCCCGTTTCCCCACAGACTCCTTCTCCATCGCCTCCCTCGCCCGCTCCCGCATCGCCAACATCTCCAATCGCTTCTGCCGCCGCTCCATCCTCAGCAAATCTCTCCGCCTTCTCGATTTCACATCCACATCCACCTTCCTCCAGAACTTCAGGAAGTACATCACCGCCGACACAACCGAGAAGAACACCACCACCCACATCCCCGCCAGCGCATACGGCGTCCACCACGGCGCGCGCACGCTCATCATTACCATCGAAATGGCCACCACCTGCGCCACCATCTTGGTCTTGCCCAGGTCGCTCGCTTTGATGATGTAGCCCGCCGACGCCGCGATGCTTCGCAACCCCGTCACCGCGAACTCGCGCCCGATAATCAGAATCGCCATCCACCCCGGCAGCGCCCGCACCTGCACAAGTGAAATCAGCGCCGCCGAAATCAAGAGCTTATCGGCGATCGGATCCAGCAGCGTGCCTACCGTCGTCACCTGCTTCCACCGCCGCGCCAAATACCCGTCCAGCAAATCCGTGCCCGCCGCGAATAAAAAAATCGCCAGCGCCACGAACTCGTTGTGAATCGTACGCTGCCCCAGGTTGATGCCCCAGCTCTCCTGTACCAGCGCCGCCACCAGCAGCGGTACAAAGAAGATCCGCATCAACGTGAGTACGTTCGGAAGATTCATCCGCACCTCAACTATATCAACGGAGGAACCGCCGGAGAGTTTGCCGCCGCCGTCGAATGCTCCGCCTTCGTGCGCCGGATAAACCGCTCCAGCCGCCGTTGAATCGACTTCGGCAAGTCGGCGATCACCCACACCCCCGACTCGTCGTAACGAATCTCCCGCGCCTGCCCATACTCGTGAATCATGTGCATCGCCGCGCCCTCGCCCGCCGGTAAATGCAGCATCACTTCCGACACCCGGTCCAGGTCCAACATCTCGTCCATGCGCGCGCGAATCTCGTCGAACCCCTCGCCCGACCGCGCCGATGCCGCCACCACCTGGTGCACTTCCTTGTCCGGCCCGCCGCCCCCGCGCAACGCCGCCAAGCGCGCCCCCAGCGACCGCGCCATCTCCTGCGCGCTCTCCGCCGGCAACAGGTCCGTCTTATTCAACACAACCAGTTGTGGCGTTCCCGCCGCGCCTATCTCAGCCAATACCTCCAGCACGTGCGCAAAATGCGCCTCCGCATAGGGCGACGCCGCGTCCACCCCATGCAACAACAGCGCTGCTTCGCTCACTTCTTCCAACGTCGCGCGAAACGCCTTCACCAGCGTCGTCGGCAAATTGCGGATAAAACCAACAGTGTCCGAAAGCAGCGCCCGCCGCCGCGACGGCAACACAATGTGCCGCACCGTCGGGTCGAGCGTGGCGAACATCTTCGCATCGGCCAAAACTTCGGCGCCCGTCAGCCGGTTGAACAACGTCGACTTCCCCGCGTTCGTATACCCCACCAGCGCCACCGTCGCCAGCGGCACGCTCTCCCGCTTCTTGCGCTGAATCGTGCGCGTCGATCGCACCGTCTTCAACTGCTGTTCGATCTTGTGAATGCGCGTCCAGATCCGCCGCCGGTCCGTCTCCAGCTTCGTTTCCCCCGGACCGCGCGTCCCAATCCCGCCGCCCAGCCGCGACATCGCCGCGCCCTTGCCCGTCAGCCTCGGCAACAGGTAGTTCAGCTGCGCCAGTTCCACCTGCAGTTGCCCTTCGCGCGTTCGCGCCCTGTGCGCAAAGATGTCCAGGATGAGCTGCGTGCGGTCCAGCACCTTGCACTTCAACTCGCGCTCCAAATTGCGCGTTTGCGGACCGCTCAGGTCGTGATCGAAAAGAATGAGATCGGCCTGCGTGGCCTCGGCCAGCGCCGCCAGTTCGCTCACCTTGCCTGTACCGATCAACGTCGCCGCATCGGGCGCCGGGCGCGATTGCAGAATGCGTTCAAGCACCTCCGCGCCCGCGCTCTCGGCCAGCGCCGCTAGCTCTTCCAGGGATTCGTTGGCGTCGAAAGGAACTGCATCCGGAGCGTTACTCCGGGCATGGGACTTGCGGGTTTCCAAACCCACGAGAATGGCGCGTTCGCGTGTGGGTTGATTCGAATCCAGATCTAGTTCTCGCTGGAATCGGAGGCCGAAACACCAATCGCCTGCCCGGGCACGCCCGGCTGCGAACCCGCATGGTGCGCCCCAGGTGCGTGATGCGTCGGCTTGGCCACCACCACGGTTGAAATCGCGTGTTTGAAGATCAACTGCTCCTGATTGTTCGATTCCAAAACCACGCTGTACTTATCGAAACTGCGAATCCGGCCCGAAAGCTTCACGCCGCTCATCAGATAGATCGTGAGGAAGGTACGCTCTTTCCGCGCCGCGTTCAGGAACGCCTCTTGGATATTTTGCGGAAGTTTCTCCATGTGGTTTTCCTTTGGCCCGGTCGGGCTATTCGTTTGTGTGGAGGGAACTTGGGGCACCCTGTTCACCCGATTGTACATCACTTCCGAGCCATGGCCAGCGCCATTGGAATCGGCCGTTGCATCGGTCTGCGGGGCGGGATACGAGGGCGCTGCCAGACCCTTCGCCGCATGCGATTCCGGTCTCCGGATCTCGGCGCCGTTCATCGCGTCTTCGGGACGCCGCGGCATCGCCGGCCGTCCAGGAATTTGAGGAGATGTGGGTCCATTATTCATCGTGGTCGTGGTCTGCGGCTGCATGGGCCCCAGACTCTTTCCTTTCGCACAACTGCTCGACTTCGGCCCTCGTCAGCCGTTTGATCACCGGCGGCTGCTTGGCGGCCTTGCCCCGCGGCACGAACTCCATCTGGAACTCCTGCGCCTGGGCAAACTCGGTCTCGAGGTTGAAATCCGGCGCTCCGCGTAGCTCCGGCACCCTCGCCAATCCATGCTCATCCACAATACACTCGCGGCCCCCCGCTACGGGAAACCGAACACGGGCCGTCTCTGCTATCGCCAACCGGCGCGCGTCTTGTAACCTCATTACGAATCCGTCACTGTAACAGGTTAGATAAGGAGGTTCAAGCGGGTCCCTCCTACGCCCTTTCCAGGATCGTCACTACGCAGGTCGCCCCAGACCCTCCAAGGTTTTCCGCTAATCCGAGCGTGGCGTCCTTCACCTGCCGCTCGCCCCCTTCTCCCCGCAACTGCGTAACCAATTCGCAAAGCTGCGCCACGCCCGTCGCTCCCACCGGATGCCCTTTCGACTTCAGTCCTCCCGACGTGTTCACCGGAACCTCGCCGCCCAGCGCCGTCGCCCCCGACGCCGAAAACGGACCGCCCGCGCCCCGCCCGCAAAATCCCAAATCCTCCAGCGCGATAATCTCGGCGATCGTGAAGCAGTCGTGCAACTCCGCCGTGTCGATCGCCCCGGGCTCCACTCCTGCCATCGCAAACGCCTTGCGCCCGGCCGCCGCCACCGCCGGAAACGTCGTAATGTCTTCCTTGCGGTCCAGCGCCAAATAGTCCGAGGTCTGCGCAATCCCCCGCACCCGCACCGGCCTTGCGCCATAACGCGCCGCATGTTCCAACGGAGCCAGCACCACCGCCGCCGCCCCATCCGACACCAGCGAGCAATCGTAACGCGTCAACGGGACGCACACCGGCCGCCCCGCCAGCCCCCGCTCCACCCTGATTCGCTTCCTCAGATGAGCCTCCGGATTGAGCGCCCCATGCGCATGGTTCTTCACCGCCACATGCGCCAAATGCTCACGCGTCGTGCCATACACGTGCATGTGCCGCCGCGCGATCATCGCAAACAGGGCAGGGAACGTGGCCCCGGCCTTTACTTCGCCCCCCAAATCGCCCGCCCCCGCCAGAATCTCCGTCACTTTCGGAGTCGTCTGGCTCGTCATCTTCTCTACGCCGCAAACGAGTACCAGGTCGTAAACTCCCGCCGCCACCGCCGACCACGCATGAAAGAACGCGCTTCCCGAACTCGCGCACGCCGCTTCAAAACGAGTTGCCGGAATCCCCGGAGCGCCCAGCGACGAAGAAACAAACGGAGCCAGATGGTTCTGCCCCGTAAAACCAGGCGCGGCAAAGTTACCCAAATAAAGCGCCTCCAACGAAGGCGCTTCCACCTGCGCGTTTGCCATCGCCTTCCGGCACGCCTGCAACGACAACGAGAGAACATCCTCCTCCGCCAGTACCCCAAACGGCGTCTTGCCGGCTCCGACGATCGCAACAGGTCGCATGATCGATTAATCCTACTTCGATTATGAGCCCCCGATTACCCCAACCTGCAATTCGGCATCTGTGTGAATCTGTGTGCATCTGTGTTTGCATGGGCCACTGGCCCACCTATAGGAATGAAAACGTCGTTGAG
>CAYUZM010000415.1:0-5659 GCA_964449665.1 uncultured Solibacteraceae bacterium | reverse complement strand
ATTGATAAAGCACCACCGGATACGGCTTGCTGCCGCCGCGCGGCAGATACAGGTTCGCGGTCGAATAGAGTTTCGGCGCCGTTTCCAGCACGATGTTCTCAATCGTGTACGCAGCGTGCTCCTCGCGATGCACAATTTCGGCCTTCGGCGGTGTATCGGGCAACCGCAAACCGTGCCACAACATCTTGATCAGTTCCGCCCGCGCCTGCGGCTTGCGTTGCTCCCATTTCGCGACGCTGTCCATTCCCTCAAACAACTTCCGGTGCCGCTCGCTCACCACGCGGTCGAAGTGTGCCTGCAGCGCCTCATATTCAAGCGGACCCGTAGTCGGCCTCGCGGCTTGCGAAAACAGCGGAAGGCAGATGGCGAACAACGCGGCAAGCAGTTTCATGCGTAGGCCTCGATCGAAACTCCGCTCGGCAAGGATTCGTCCTGCGTGTGATCGAAACTCGTGAAGAACCGCGCCAGCACCAGCCGCGCCGCCCCACGCAACGTCGCATCGGCGCCTTCGCGCGAAGGCAGCAATCGTAGATTGCTCATACTATACACGGGTACCCGCTTCTGCAATTCGCTTTGCACCACATCCTCCACCAGATCCCATGCCGACGAAAACGGCTCGCCCATGATGATCGCCTGCGGATTGAACACCGCGACCAGATTTACGAAGCCCAGTCCCAGCGCCGCCGCAGTCTCCCGTAGCGCGCGTAGCGCTGTCTCGTCGCCCGCGCGCGCCAACTTCACGATCTGCAACGGATCCTCCAACTCCCCATGGGCTTTCCCTCCCATCTCGACATAGTTGCGCAAGAGCGCCGCATCGGAAGCATACTGTTCCCAGCAACCACGATTCCCACACCTGCACTCCCGCCCGTCCGGATGCAGCATCACGTGCCCGAACTCAACTCCGGCCGACGCCACGCCATGCAGTATGCGTCCATCCACCACGACGCCGGTGCCGAGTCCGCCCTGCGTCTGTACATACACGAAGTAACGCAAAGACTCGCGTCCGGCTGGGGAATACCACTGCTCGGCAATCGCCGCCAGGTTCGCGTCATTCTCGAAAAATAGAGGCCATGGCAGGCTTCGGCGTAGAATCGCGCCCACCTCCAAATTGAACCAGCCCAGACCCTCTGCGCCGATCACGCGTCCCGCCGCCTTGTCGATCGTGCCTGGCAACGAAACGCCTACGCCGAGAATCTGACGCGCTTTGTAGCCCCCAGCCACCTCGCGAATCGCCTGCCTCAACTCCTCCAAGAACACATCTGCGTCCGGCCGCCAAACAAGATCGCGCTGCCGCACAATCTCGCCCGCCAAATCGGCAAGCACGACACGCGATTTCGTCCGCGATACCTCCACGCCAATCGCCATCCGTGATCGCGCCGCCAGATGCAACGCCGTTGGCGGCCGCCCGGCCTGCGCGCCGGTCCCGACCTTCTCCTCCACCACCAGCCGCTCGCGGATCAGCCGGTTCACCACGAACGTCACCGACGTACGTGAAAAACCAGTCGTCCGCGCGATCTCGGCGCGCGAGATTCCCGGCGAGCGGAGAATCGAGTTCAGGACCAGCCGCTCATTGGCCTGCCGGAGCGCGGATTTTCCCAACGCTCCCGACGTGGTGAAGCTAACCGTTGGCATCGAGTCCCGATTGTACTCAGCCTCATCACCACTCTGCCCGCAGGCCCATGCGGAACGTGCGCGCGCCCGGCACGTCGCCCGTGGAGGCGCCATTCACGGCTCCGACTCCGGTAATGACGCCCACGGCGCCCGGTGACGTGATCGTCGTCCCAGGATTGTTGTAGTTCGGATGGTTGAAGAAATTCGTGCCTGTCAATTCCCAGCGCAGCTTGGCCTTCTCGGAAAGCTGGAACGATTTGAAAAGACCCAGGTGCCAGATGTTCACATGCGGCCCTTTAATCACACCCTTCGCCGCGTTGCCGAAGCGCCCCACCGGAGGCGCGCCAAACGCCGTCGGATCGAACCAGCGGGTCAATGTACGCTGGTCGCTGGGCAGGTTTGCGTCGCGAAGATGATCGGGACGGATCGTCACCACCGGGCGTGTGGCGTTAGCCGAAAATGCTGTGCCCGTCGGGTCCGGACCCGACCACAGAGGCGTCAGAAACTGGCCCGAGTAGTAGCTGTAAATCGCGCTCACATCCCATCCGCCCACAATCGCGTTAGCCGCGCGATTCGCGCTGGAAAGGAACGGCCGCCCTTTTCCGAACGGCAGTTGATAGATGACGTTGGTCGTGAAGCGGTGCGTCGGAATGTCGGGCGAAACGGCGACTTCGCGCTGCCGGTCGAACGGATTCTCCAGACCGCCGCCTGCGTCGACATCGCCGATGTCGCGCGCCCAAACCCAGGAACTCTGGAACTGCAACCCGCGCGCCATCCTGCGCTCCACCTCCAGCGTCATGCTGTGGAACTGGTGGCCCGCGCCGTTGGTGAAATAGTTGATGCCGGGGTATTGCGGGAAGGGCCGCGGCTTTTCGATAAAGGGCCGCGAGTCAACCACCGGAGCATTGTAGTTATAGAAGTAGTCGCCTTGGCGCGTATTTGTCCCGATGTAGGATGCGCGGAACCCGGTGTCCCAGCGCGAATGCTCGATCGTCAGGCTGTACTGCATGCTGTAGGGCAGCACGAGATTGGGGTTCACCGCGTTGGGCAACGAAACCGACGAAGGCCCGGCGGCGCCCGCGTTCGGGAATACCGTCGGAAGAATTACGGCGGGATTGTCGAGTGGATTGTTGAAGGGAACTTCGTTCAACACGAACGGAACCCCGCCCAATGTCAGCGCTCGCGGCACAACGTCGAAATAGATGCCGGCGCCCGCGCGAATCACCGTATTATTGCCCCACGGGCGGTAAGCCAGACCAAGGCGCGGTGCGAAATTGTTCCGGTCCGTGTGCAGCAGCGTCTTGCCCGGCAAGCCCAGCGTGCTCGCCTCTACGATCGGCACATAGTTCTTCGGGAAGACGGGGCTCACCTTGGAAAGCGATCCATCTTGCACGACGATGCTGCCCGATCCGATATCGAACATCGAGAGGTTGCCGCTCTGCTCGCGCCAACCGGGGTGCAACTCGTATCGAATGCCGTAGTTTACGGTCAGTTTGGAGTTGACCTTGAAGTCATCGGTGAAGAAGAAGTCGTACTGCATCCGGTTGCGCGCCACCAGAACAGGCGGGAACGAACGCGCCGCCGTGCTCGGCATGCCCAGGAGGAAGTCGGCGTAGGGATGTCCGGTGAAGCGGTTCGTGAACGTCAGATTGCCGTACGTGTTCACGTCTGTCGCGTAATTCTCGGCTTTGATGTGCGTCAGGTTGAAGCCGAACTTCATATTGTGGCGCCCACGGAAGAAGCTCACATGATCCTGTACGTTGTGCAGATAATTCGCCGCTCCCGGGCTGCGCGACGTGCCCTGCGTAATCGGCGTCAGGGCGATGTTCTGGAAGTTGACGTTCAACACGCCAGGCATGTCGGGAAGGTTCGGTGCCAGTCCCCGCAGGCCGAACTCGCTCACAAACGCCGGCCCGTTAATCGATGGAAAGATCGGCAGGTTGTTCGTCGCCAGGCCATAGCGGATCTCGTTGATGAGCCGCGGCGAAAAGACGTGCGTCTCCGACAGCGTCACGGCGTGATTCTTCCGCATCGCATAGCCCGGCGCGATCGTCGGTAGCGCGCTCATGAAGTCGTCGGTCTTGAAATCCTGCAGCGTGTAGCGGCCCATCACGGAGTCTTTGTCGGAGAACTTATGGTCGCCACGAATCATGTAGTAGTCCTGCTTCATTGCCGGCAGGCTCAGATTGTCCACGTAGTTCTGGTTCGGGGCGTTTCCCACCGTCGCCCGGTTCGGCTGCGGATAGAAACGGTTCTGCAGCGCCAGGGCGGTGGGGTTGATGCGGTTCGCCGGAATGATGCCGCCCGCGAACGGTTGCCGAGTCGTGGGGTCGACAATGGGCGGCACGATCGAGGAAAAATCGCCTGAGCGCCATTGCGTAAGCGGCACATTCGGGTTGAACAACCGCGTCGTCACGCTGCCCTTGAACGTTTCGAACGAGCCGAACACGAACGTCCGGTTGCGTCCGTCGTAAACCTTGGGAATGTACACCGGCCCGCCCGCGCTGCCGCCCGGCAAGTGCGAAATGCCCGTTGGCCGCGATGGCGCAAACGGGTTCCGCGCGCGGAACCAAGGCGTGCTGTAGTAGTCGAAGAGGCTGCCGTGGAAGTTGTTCGTTCCGCCTTTGGTCACGATCGTCACCTGCCCGATCGTTCCAAACTCGGCCGTGTTGCTCGACGAGTCAATTCGAACCTCCTGGAACGACTCCACATAATTCGCCAGCGGCCCAATCTGCGTCTCCGACACCCCATCGCTCATCGTCGTCCCGTCCAGGCTCCAGTGCGATTGGTTCGAACGGCTGCCCGCAAATCGGATCGTCGACCCGCTTGCCGCCTGCAGGACGTTCGGCACCAGCGAAAGTTGCGCCCAGATCGCCCGCGAGTTCAGCGGCATGTCGCGCAACTGCGCCACGTCCCGCGAGTCGGAGATGCGCGCCGTTTCGGTTTCAATCAGCGTCGCGCCGCCCTTCACTTCGATCGCCGTGTCCACCGAGCCTACTTGCAGCACTACATCGACGCGCCGGTAGTCGCGGCCCGACAGATTGATGTCTTGCACCACCAATTCCTTGAATCCCGTCTTGGTCGCTCGAACCACATAGGGGCCCTCGCGCAGTTGTGGAATCGTGAACACCCCTTCTTCGTTCGACTTCGCCGTCGTCTGAACGCCCGTTGCCATGTGTCGCGCCACCACGGTCACATCCGGTATCAACGCACCCGAGGCGTCGGTCGCCGTTCCCGTAATAGTTGCAAACGTCGTTTGCGCCGGCGCAATCACGCTCAGCGTCAGAAATGTAAGCGATGCGGCCGCAGCGCGTCCAAAGAATCTCATGTTGTTTACCTCGACCCCTGCTCAATTTGCGGGAGGCCCATGCGGGGGGCGCCCAGTGCGCGGTCAATTTGACCGGTTACTGTACTAATACACCCTGAGTCCATCGGTCCGCAATAGAAATCCTCGCGTCAACCGCCTATTTGGATGTTCTGGAAGGCTCTCCGCTAGATATGCGATATATTTTTCTTCATGAATCGGAGCCGGACGCTACGCCTTCCCGCCCTCGCTATCCCGCCATCCCGCGGCGCGCGCCCGCTTTCCCAACCTGGGTGAATTCCGGCGGGCTCATCCGAAGGGCAATCGAGAGATCCAATCGGTAACCGTGGGAGGCCACGCTGCCCGTCGATCGGAACATGCCCACCGAATATGTGCCGCGCGCCCTCCCGGCCGCCCCACTCAGTGCGCGGCTTCGTGAGGAAAGAATGCCCGGACAGCGCGCTCATTCTGACCCGTTATCCTTACAATCCGGCGGTGCCGCCAGTCGATGGCCAGTCCCGTCACGATTTCGAGATCAGCCCGCTCACGGCAAATTTCCTCGAATGCGGATGCGTGGAATTATTCCCGCGCCTGGTCACCGCCAATTGATTCTCTTCGATTCTGATTTGCGGTACCTATCCTGGGTTGTTAAAATCAAAACCACGGGCCACCCTAGCTCAGTTGGTAGAGCGGCTGATTCGTAATCAGCAGGTCGCCGGTTCGATCCCGGCGGGTGGCTCCAGA
>CAYUZM010000414.1:5130-5690 GCA_964449665.1 uncultured Solibacteraceae bacterium | reverse complement strand
CCGGTCGTAGTTTTCCTGGTTGACGGGTCAGTTGAATTAGTCGTCCGAACCGTCGATCGAGTTGCCAACCCGCCACGCCCGCAACGCAATCGTCATGCCGATCGCATCGGCCTCGACAATCGGCGAGATCGAATCGTAGAAGAATAGCCGCTCGGTGCCGGTCAGCCGCGCGACCTCTTTCGCAAGCCCATCGCTGGTAAGCGGTCCCGTGGCGACAATCACCACGCCGTCCTCGGGCAGCTTCGTCAACTCCTCGCGCCGGATCTCCACCCCCGACGCGCGTTTCACCTCCGCGCTCACCTCGGCCGCGAACGCCTCGCGATCCACCGTCAACGCATGTCCCGCCGGCACGCGCACCTTCGCCGCCACGCGCAGCAAAAGCGAATCCATCCGCCGCAGCTCTTCTTTCAACAGCCATGGCGCGGAATTTTCCGACTCGCTCTTCAGGGAATTCGAACAGACCAGCTCGGCAAGCTGCCCTGTCTTGTGCGCCGGCGTCGTACGCTCCGGCCGCATCTCATAGAGTGGGGCTCGCCCGCCCAACCCCGAAACCTGCCCGG
>CAYUZM010000414.1:0-5120 GCA_964449665.1 uncultured Solibacteraceae bacterium | reverse complement strand
TGCCAGGCCGCCTCGCAGCCCGCCAAGCCGCCGCCAATAATGTGGATCATGTACGGATCGCCGCCCAGCCCGCCGCGTGAGCTTCGCGCGGCACCGCCACGCTTCAGCCCACCGCCCGCGCGCTAAGCCCGCGCCTTGTCGTAGTCGATCGGGTCGTTCACCAGGTGATCGTCGGGCTCGCCGTCCATCTGCAGATAGTAGGTCGGCAGCGGCGTGCGTTCGAAGTCGGTCAACTGCCGCCGCGACGGCTTGCCTTCGGACCACTCATACACGGGCACCTCATGCGGGTTGAACGTGTCGGAGATGCCGCGTTCCTTTGCAATGCGGAACAGGTTGACGTTACCCGGCTCGTGACCGCCCAGCCACATGCCCACCATGTCCAGCCGCAGCTTGTCCTTGGAGAACATGATGAGGTTCGTCATGTAGTCATTGCCGATGCCGAATCCATTGCCGTCGCGCCCATAGATGCCTTCGATGATCGCCAGGCCGGGCTTCGTCGTCTGGTAATGATCGAGCGTCTTGTGCGCCCAGATCTCGTGATTCATCGGCGCCAGCTCGGCCTTGCTCTGGTAGCGCGGATAACCCTTCGAGATGTGCCCGTCGAAGAACTTGTTCACCACGCGCTCGACGTTCGGATGAATGTTCGGCTTCATGTGCTCCGGCACGCCGGTCACCATGCGCCAGCCGGGGCAGAACCGCACATACGGCTTCACCACCATGCCCTGCTCGTTCTTCGTCGTCAGCGTCATGCACATGCCGTGCGACTTCCACTTGGCGATGTTGATCAGCCACGTGTCCGGCTCGCCCAGCGGCGCATAGTGCGGAATGCTCGTGTAGACGACCGGCTCGGGCACCTTCGTCCAGTTCATCTCGTAGCTTTCCAGGAAGTTCCGCTCGCGGCGGTCGGGCTCGTTGCAGATCACGCCGTGCCGGTCGTTGATATCGGCCATGCCGCGGTAGTTCCAGGCCTGGAAATTGTTCGCTTCAAGGAAGTGGAACTTCTTCAGCCCCAGCCCCTTCAAGCCCATGATGATGCCTTCGTAGAACTGCGGGTCCGTGCCCGTGCCCCAGTTCTCCTCGTGCGGCCGGTTGCGGCTGCGCACGTTCGTGCAGTTCGGCTTCAGGATCACGCGATGCGATACCGGAGTGCCGGGCGCCGCGTCCATCGGTACCAGCACCTCGCGCGCGAATCGCAGGCCTTCGTTGAGCTTGGCCGCGTCGTCGAACTTATGCTTCACCTGCGTCCGCATGATGAAGACGGCTTTCGGATTGGCCTCGACGAACGGATGCACGCCAAAGAACTGCTTCGGCATCCGAGGCGCCGCCGCAAGTTGCCCCGCGCTAAAAGCTCCCGCGCCCAGCGGCAGGGCCGCGCCCGACATCAGAAAGTTTCGACGGCTCAGCATATTCGTTCCCAGCTCCTGTGGTTCCAGTTTAACCGAATGCAACCTCAACTGAACACGACCACGCCCATCCGCCCCATCTCGGGCAAAAACACCTCGGTCATCGCCTCGCGCCCCCTCGCCTCCAGCGTCTTCGTGCCGCCTTCGGGCGTGTGCAAAACGGCGCTCTTGTACCGTCCCCGAATGCGCACCTGCACGTCGTACATTTTCGAGCGGCCATAGTTCATCAGCGTCGCAATCGACTCGGTGCCCCGCCGCGAGGCCGTGTACACGACGTTGCCCGCGCCCCAGGCGCGAACCGGCCGGTTGCGGTATGTCACCAGATCGATCACGTCGAGTGCAAACTCGCTCGGGTTGGCGACCTCTTCCGAATACGCCACAATGCTGCCCTTGCCGAGCGTGTAGTATTTCCGGTCCGCCTGCTCCTTGCCCGGTTTCATCGCCGCGTCCCGCCACCAGGCTTTGTCGCCCTGGGCATCGACAACCAGCAGCGCGCCCGCGCGCGCATAGGCCAGCAGTTTCGTCCGCGTGGCCGCGTCCGGCGTCTTCACACCCGCCGCCACCATGCACAAACACTCGGCCGACGGCAACGGCACATCGGCGGGCCGCACCAGCTTCGGTGACGCCCCGCGCCGGAACATCAGGTTGGCATGTTCCTGCGACATCTCATCGTCCACCATCGCCGTGATGGTGCCGAACATCGGATGTCCAAACAAGCCCTTGTTCGCTTTCAGCCAGGCCGCGAACACCCCAAACTTCGCAAACGCATCCACCGCGCCGGTGTCGCCGCCATTCAGCAACCGGCGGAACCGCTCATCGGGCGCGGCAATCCAGTTGCCCCCCATCGCCCTTGCTTCCATCAATCCGATTTCGAGCGACTCCAGCGGCACCATCCGGTCCGCCGCCACGCCTGCTTTCTCGTTCGCCTGATAGCCCAACAGAACCGGCTTGCCCGGATGCATCGCATGCTGGCATCGAACCAGCCACGCGTTGGAATCGATCCACGGCTCGCGGCTTGCGCTGGCGACCTCTTCCACCCAATCCACGCGCGTCCCCGGAGTGCGGATGCCGGGATACAAGCCTTCGTCCACGGCGGCCGGCAATCCGGCGGGCAGCTTGTCGCCGATGACGGCCTCCACGCCTGCTTTTTGCAGGAGCGCGTCCGGCCGCGGTTCGCCCTCGGGCCATCTCACCAATAAGGACTTCAGCGCATCAAGAGGCATTCTGATACGCAGTATATCCCGTGCGTTTCGCGAGATGTCCGCAACCGGCCCACCTCAACAACCCGGCATCAACACGCCCATTGCGGCGCCTGCTGCTCCAAACTCTTCAGCTTCGCCGTCAACGTCGTCCGCTTCAACCGCAACAACTCCGCCGCCAGCTTCTTGTTGCCGTTTGTCTTGCGCAGCGCCTGTTCGAGAATTCCCAACTCGATGCGCCCCACGGTCGCCTCGAAGTCCAGCCCCTCGTCGGGAACCAGAATGTAGGGCCGTGCCGCAACAGCCGCGGGCCTATGCTCGGCCGCCGGCAGCGGAAAGTCTCCCGGCACCAGCACCTCGCGGGTCCCGCTTAGGGCGATCGCCATCTCCACCGCGTTCTCCAGCTGCCGCACATTGCCCGGCCACCCATACCGCGCCAAGCGGTCGAACGTCTCGGGCGCAATGCGCTTCACCGGCAGATCCTCCTGGCGGCAGATCTTCTCGATGAAGTATTGCGCCAGAATTTGCACATCCTTGCCCCGCTCCCGCAGCGCGGGCATCGTAATCGGCACCACGTTGATCCGATAGTAAAGGTCCTCGCGGAACGTCCCGTGCCGCACCTTTTCGAGCAAATCGGCATTCGACGCCGCAATCACCCGCACATCCACCTTGAGCGTCTCCGAACTGCCGATCCGTTGAAACTCCCGCTCCTGCAAAACGCGCAGCAGCTTGGCCTGCAAGTCCAACGGCAGCTCGCCAATCTCATCCAGGAACAACGTGCTCTTATGCGCCTGTTCAAACCGCCCGACGCGGTTCTGCATCGCTCCCGTGAAGGCGCCCCTCACATGGCCGAACAACTCGGCCTCCAGCAGGTTCTCCGGCAACGCACTGCAGTTCACGGCCACCATCGGCAAATTCGCCCGGCTGCTCGCCAGGTGAATCGCCCGCGCGGCCATCTCTTTGCCCGTACCCGTTTCGCCGTGAATCAGCACCGTACACTTGCGATTACCGATCAACCGGATCACGTCCAGCACACGCTGGATCGCCGCGCTCTCGCCCACCAGGCTCCGGCGCCACAGTTCGGTGTGCTCCGATTGCCGCCACACCGTGTCGCGCATCCGCGCATGTTCGAGCAGCGCTTCCAAACGATGAGGCGCCACCGCCGAATCCATCCGCTCGCGCCACACGTCGAAGGCGCCCAACCGGATCAGCCGCGCCACCGCGTCGTCGCTCAGTGCCGGATCATGCACCACCACCGGCAAGCCCGGACCCACGCGCTGCGCCTCTTCCAACAACTCCTCGGGCGACCACTCCCCACAAGGGAAGCTCGCCAGAAGCGCGTCGTACCTCCCCATGCGGAACCGCGACAGAGCCTCGACGGAGTCGCGTACAAACTCCACCGCGCCACCGTGCCTTTCCCTTCCGTCTTCTTCAATCGATGGGATTCGAGCTTCGCCGTCGGAACCTGGCAGGCCCGCATCCGGAAGAAGCCAGAGCAGGCGTATCCGGTGGTGCGTAGCTGGAATCGGATGTGCGGCCATGCTGGGCGTCACCTTCCTCAATCCAAACCTGCCCATCCATCGGACAGCCGCGACGAAATATTAACTCTTCCCTTCGATATTTATTCACCTACTCCGCCTTACCCTCCCAGGGCTTACGCCGGCCGCCCAACCATCGCCGGTGCCGGACAACACCCCACCGCGCACGCGCTCGCCTCCGCCCCTTCCATCCGCTCCTCCACCAACTCCCGAATCATCTCGATGAACCGCGGATGTGTCCCCACGGTCCCCGCGCGCGCCATCGTAAGACCCAGTTCCTCACACAGATGCGCGGCTTCATGGTCCAGGTCGTAGACCACCACCATGTGGTCGCTCAAAACCCCGATCGGCGCCACCCCCACACCTTTTCCACCCGCCGCGGCCACCTCGCGCAACGCGTCGCCGATGTCCGGCTCCAACCACGGCTGCCCCGGCGGCCCGCTCCGGCTCTGGTAAACCAACCGCCAGCTTTCCCGGCCCGCCAACTTCGCGGTCCGCTCGCACGCCTCCGTCAATTGCTCGACGTAGCGGCACGTTTGCGCCATGCTCATCGGAATACTGTGCGCCGTGAATAGCAGCGGCGCCGTCTCGCGCAGCTCCTCCGGCAAACTCGCATACGCATCGCGCACCCGCCCGGCCATCGGCTCGAGGAAGCCCACATGGTTGTAGAAGTGGCGCAGGCGCACAATCTCCGGCGCGCCCTCGCCTACCGCCGCCTGCGCCTCGGAAATATTGTCCAGATACTGCCGGCTGTTCCACATGATCACAAACATGCTGGCGGCAATAATGATGGTATAGAGTTCAACGATCAGATGAAATACAGTAAAGTCAACTCTGCTGATCAAAAATAATCCTATTACAGAACCTGCAAATAAAAAGTGTGTGGCATACCTTTTCATAATTTTTAAATAAATACCCGTTTCCATAAGATTTTCCAATTAATTTAATTGACTATACCTTAATCTGCCAATAAATTTAGT
>CAYUZM010000413.1:605-5697 GCA_964449665.1 uncultured Solibacteraceae bacterium | reverse complement strand
CTGCCGAACTCGGCGGGGGCGGTCTCGGTATTCCGATCCCCGGCGTTCCCGCTGGCGCACCCTTATACCTCGATCCTGGCAGCTATACCGTTACCGGTACCGGTGGCGCCGATGTCGGAGCGTTCACCGCTCAAATGACGCTCCCCCAGCCCGTCACCTGGACGAATGAGGCATCGATCACCAACATTCCCCGCAGCCAGAACCTGAACGTAACCTGGTCCGGCGGCAACCCGAGCGATCTCGTGATCATTAGTGGATTCAGCTTCCAGACCACCCCACAAGCAGGCGGAATCTTTATCTGCTACGAGAACGCCTCCGCGGCGCAGTTCACCGTGCCGTCTTGGGTGCTGTCGGCATTGCCCATCAGCGCGTCGGTCGGTGGCGTTGCCACCGGAAACCTCAGCGTCGGATCGGCCTCGTCCAACCCCGCTCGCTTTACCGCAGGCGGCATCGACATCGGTGTGTTCAGCTACACCACCAGCACATCGAAGGGCGTCAGCTACCAGTAAGCTAAACGTCGATTCACCCATTCACGGCGGCCCGGCCCAGTGCCCGGCCGCCGTTCCCTTTTCACCGTCAAGAACTTCTCCCCACGCGTCAACGGCTTACAGTCACCCGTCAAACGGCCCCGCCCGAGCCAGTGTCACCATGAAATCGTGGAGACCACCCCAAACTCGCACCCCCTCGCCCCCGTTCGCCATACCCCGGCCGACCACGCACCAGCCCACCCAAGGCCCACCACTCCACCGGCCCACTCGGCCCAGCGCAGCACCCACACCGCCGGCTCACCCGCCCACGCCGCATCACGCATCCCCGCCTACACCGCCCAGCACAGAGTTCCCGCCGCCACCCCCGCTCGCCGCCCCATTGGCTTAAACCCAACTTTCGCCACTGCGAAACAAACCCAATCTCTGTTACAAACAAAACCACTTACAGAAACCCGAACCCACCGCCGAAGCCAAAAACCCAACGCCCGAGCCGCCGCCCTGCCTTACAATTGGGCAAACAACGGCGCCAGATCCACTGTCAAATCCGTCCCGCTCAGCGTCAGCTTCCCATCGCGAGCCGGAATCAACCCCGCCCGCGAATACACCGACCCCCGCCGCAGCTTCGGATCAATCACCCAGCACTCCGGCACCCCCATCGCCAGGTAGTCGTCCAACCGCACGACCAAACGCGTGTGCGTGTCCTCCGGCGACAGGATCTCAATACAGAGCAGCGGAGCCTTCGTGATAATCGGTTCGCGATCTTCTTTGCGAATGATGCACAGATCCGGAACCCGATATCGATCCGCGCCTACTCGCACGCGAACACTGATTAGCGCGTAGCAATCGGCCTCCCGCCGCCACGCGTGGAGCGCCTCGCAGAACAGCGCCGCCGTCCGGCTATGATCAAACTCCCCTAAGTTCCGCTCCTCAATAGCCCCGTCCACGTAGTCGCAGTCCGGCCGGTACGCCGTCGTGAGATACTCCCGCACGCTCACCCGATGCGCTCCGCTCATGCTCGAAGTGTACCCTGTCGAAGTCACCCCGCTCTCGAAGCCTACCCCCCCTTTGCACAAACCGGCACCGGTGGTACCTTGATTGCTTAGCTTTACATCATGCCCCTGCTGTCGATCGTCCTGTTCACGCCGCTGGTGGGCCTGCTCGCTCTCCTCGCCATCCCCTCCACGCAGCCCCGGCTCATCAAGCTCGTGGCCAACGCCGCCGCCCTGCTCGGGCTGATCGTCACTTTCCCCCTCCTCACCGGCTTCGATCGCGGCAAGGACTTCCAATTCGTCGAACGCGCCTCCTGGATCCCCTCCATCGGGGCCGAATACCATCTCGGCGTCGATGGTTTGGCGCTGTTAATGGTCGTCATGACCACAGGGGTGGGTTTTCTCGCCATCCTCTCCAGTTGGGGCGCCATCGAAACCCGCCTCAAGGAGTACTACGCCTGGTTCCTCCTCCAGCAGGTCGGCATGATCGGTGTCTTCCTCGCCCGCGACTTCCTGCTCTTCTTCTTCTTCTGGGAACTCACCCTCGTTCCGATGTACTTCATCATCGCCATCTGGGGCGGACCCCGCCGCTCCTACGCCGCCATCAAGTTCGTCATCTACACCCTGATCGGCAGCGTCCTCATGCTGCTCGGCATCCTCGCCCTCTACTCCATCCACGGCCAGGAGTCCGGCGTCTACACCTTTGAAATCGACGCCCTCACCGGCACCACGCTCCCGCCCCAAATCGCCTGGTGGATCTTCTGGGCCTTCTTCGCCGGATTCGCCGTCAAGATCCCCATGTGGCCCTTCCACACCTGGCTGCCCGACGCCCACGTCGAAGCGCCCACCGCCGGCTCGGTCGTGCTCGCCAGCATTCTCCTGAAAATGGGCACTTACGGCTTCCTCCGCTTCTCCCTCCCGCTGCTGCCCGACACTTCAAAGGACCCCGAAGTCATCTGGATCATCGCCGCGCTCTCCATCATCGCCATCATCTACGGCGCCCTCGTCAGCCTCATGCAGAAGGACATGAAGAAGCTCGTGGCCTACTCGTCGGTGAGCCACATGGGCTTCTGCACCCTCGGCATCTTCGCGCTCAATCCCGCCGGCATCTCCGGCAGCATCCTGCAACAGATCAACCACGCGGTCTCCACCGGACTGCTCTTCCTGCTCGTCGGCGTCGTCTACGAACGCCGCCACACCCGCGAAATCGCCGAATACGGCGGCCTGCTCAAGGTGATGCCCGCCTTCTCGTTCGTCTTCCTCATTACCGCGCTCAGCTCGATGGGCATGCCCCCGCTGAACGGCTTCATCGGCGAACTCGCCATCCTGCAAGGAGCGTTCAAAGAGAACTTCTGGTGGGCCCTCGCCTGCGCCATCGGCATTGCCCTCGGCGCGGCTTACCTGCTCTGGCCCTTCCAGCGAACCGCCCTCGGCGAACTGGCCGAACGCAACGCCTCGCTGACCGATCTCACCTGGCGCGAATGGGCCGTCCTCGGCCCCATGCTCTTCTTCGTTTTTGCGATCGGCCTCTGGCCCAAACCCTACTTCGAGATCCTCGACCGCCCCGTCGCCAAAATCGTCGAACGCGTCCGCCCCGGCTACTACGAAGCGAACAAGATCCCCAATCCGCTCATCACGGCGCCGAGGGCTGATCTTCGCTAGGCGGCGCGCAATTCAACCGGCCCATCATGTCCTGGATCGACGTGCGTAGCGATGGACTATAGACAAACGCGAGCGCCTCGCTGAGCGACGAGCACAAACCGTCCTCCTGCTTCTCCTGCCTGATCTGGAGCATTGCCCAAAGGCAGCAGCATTTGCCCCACTGGTCGCCGTGAAGACGCGGATTCGCCAGCCACAAGGGCTTGAGAGTCTCCATTGCCTCCTTGCAACTCTGCTCGGCCTCGCGCATGCGATGCAAGCCGCCGTACAGAATGGCGAGGTTGTTGAGAGTAATGGCCACGCCGGGCCCGTGGGCGTCGGGGTTCTCTTTGGCCAACGCTCGGCGGATCCGAAGAGCCTCGCCGTAAGCGTGCTCGGCCTCGCGCATGCGTTGCATGTGGTTGTATAGCAGAGCGAGGTTGTTGTGCGTGGTGGCCACGAAGTACATATAGGTGTTTGGGTTATCCTCTGCCAGCCTGCGATAGAGCTGAAGAGCCTCGCTGTATGCCTGTTCGGACTCGCGCATCCGGCGAGTTTCACAGTACAGCAGGGCGAGGTTGTTGAGCGTGGCAGCCACGTCGGGCCTAAAGGCGTCGGGATTCTCCTCGGCCAACTCTCGGTGAATTCGAAGAGCCTCGCTGTAGGCCCGCTCAGCCTCGCGCACGCGCTGCGTGGAGGTGTAGAGCAAACCGAGGTTATTGAGTGTGGAGGCCACAGCGGGCCTGTAAGCATCGGGGTTGACCTCTGCCAGCGCGCGGCGAATCCCCAAAGATTCGCGCGAAGCCTGTTCGGCTTCACGCATGCGCTGGGTAGCACTGTAGAGGTTAGCAAGGTTACTGAGCGTGGCTGCAATGTAGGACCTGTAGGCGTCCGGGTTTTCCTCGGCGAGCGTGCGGTAAAGTGAAAGAGCCTCACTGAAGGCCTGCTCGGCCTCGCGCATGCGTTGCGTGTCGCTGTAGAGCAAGGCGACGTTGTTGAGTGTGGCGGCCACGTTGGGTTTGTAGACGTTAGGGTTGTCCTCAGCCAGCGCACGACGAATTTGAAGAGCTTCGACGTGGGCCTGCTCGGCCTCGCGTATGCGCTGCGTGTCGCTGTAGAGCAAGGCGACGTTGTTGAGTGTGGAAGCCACGTTGGGTCTGAAGGCGTCGGGGTTGTCCTCAGCCAGGGCACGGCGAATTTGAAGCGCCTCGGTGAAGGCCCGCTCAGCCTCGTGCATTCGCTGCGTGTCGCTGTAGAGCAAGCCGAGGTTGTTGAGTGTGGTGGCCAGATCGGGTTTGTAGACGTTGGGGTTGTCCTCAGCCAGCGCACGGCGAATTTGAAGCGCCTCGACGTGGGCCTGCTCGGCCTCGCGCATGCGCTGTGTGTCGCTGTAGAGCAAGGCGACGTTGTTGAGTGTGGAAGCCACGTTGGGTCTAAAGGCGTCGGGGTTGCGTTTGGCCAATGCGCGGTAAAGCAGAAGAGCCTCACTGAAGGCCCGCTCGGCCTCTCGCATGCGCTGTGTGTCGCGATAGAGCAATGCAAGATTGTTGAGGGTGGTGGCCAAATCGGGTCTGTAGACGTCGGGGTTGTCCTCAGCTAGCGCACGGCGAATTTGAAGCGCCTCGATGTGGGCCTGCTCGGCCTCGCGCATGCGCTGCGTGTCGCTGTAGAGCAAGGCGACGTTGTTGAGTGTGGCGGTGATGTTAGGTTTGTAGACGTTGGGGTTGTCCTCAGCCAATGCACGGTGAATTTGAAGAGCCTCGACGTAGGCCTGCTCGGCTTCGCGTATCCGCTGCGTGCCGTGATAGAGCGCTGCAAGGTTGTTGAGCGTGGATGCCACGTCGACTCTGTAGGCGTCGGGTTTGCCCTCTGCTAGCTCGCGGCGAATCTGGAGAGCCTCACTGAAGGCCTGCTCAGCCTCGCGCATGCGCTGTGTGTCGCGATAGAGCAATGCAAGATTGTTGAGGGTGGTGGCCA
>CAYUZM010000413.1:0-505 GCA_964449665.1 uncultured Solibacteraceae bacterium | reverse complement strand
AGTTCGCCTTGCCGGTGCCGAGGCTAGCTTCTGCCAACGCGCGGCACTTCCCTAGTACAGTCACGTACAGCGAAATCGCTTCACCTATCTTCAACTGCTTCTGCAAGAGCATCGCAAGCGAGAAAGCGATTTCCAAGTCATCTGGAGCCAGCTTCTGCGCTTGCCGATAGTGGCTCAACGCCGCAACGGGCTGGAACTGCAACCCATGCAACTTCCCGCGTTCGTAGCGGCGCCGGGCAAGGCGTTGCAACTCACCGGCCTCGTCCGCGATGATCCCATCCAACAGCTCGCCGGCGTGCTCAAATTGACCTTTCTCGATCAGAGCCCTCGCCTGTGCCGAGATTGGGTCGTCCTTGTTGCGGCGCAAGCTTTCGAGCAGCTCCGCGTACTGCTTCAGGTACTCCTCGGCCTTCTTCCGCACCTGCTCGAGTTCTAGCTTCGTTCCCACCAGTTCGCGCTCCAGGCGTTCGACGATGATTTCCATGTGAAGCAACCCCAGAAAACC
>CAYUZM010000412.1:0-5699 GCA_964449665.1 uncultured Solibacteraceae bacterium | reverse complement strand
CGCGACGGTATCAAACACGGGCCGGTCCAAATGTTTCTGGCCGCCTTTGCCGGGCGTGACTCCGCCCACTACGTTTGTGCCGTAGTTGATCGACTGCTGCGCGTGGAAAGTGCCTTGCGATCCCGTGAATCCCTGCACCAGCAGGCGTGTGTTTTTGTTGACCAGTACGCTCATCGTGAAACTCTCCTCGCCCGCTTACTTGGAAGCCGCCACGGCCGCGACGGCCTTTTCGGCGCCGTCTTTCATTCCATCGGCCACGATAAAGGACAAACCGCTCTCTTTCAGAATGCGTTTGGCCTCCTGCACGTTCGTGCCTTCCATGCGCACCACGATGGGCACGTTGACGTGCAACTCGCGGGTGGCGTTCACCACGCCCGCGGCCAGGATGTCGCAGCGCAGAATGCCGCCAAAGATGTTGATGAACACCGCTTTCACGGCGTCGTCGCTCAACAGAATCCGGAAGGCGTTCTTGATCTGCTCTTCGTTGGCGCCGCCGCCGACGTCGAGGAAGTTCGCCGGTTCGCCGCCCGCGTATTTGATGATGTCCATGGTCGCCATGGCCAGGCCCGCGCCGTTCACCATGCAGGCGATGTTGCCGTCGAGCTTGATGTAGTTGAGGCTGAACTTCGACGCTTCGACTTCCAGCGGATCTTCCTCGGCCAGGTCGCGGAGGTCGATGAACTCCTTGTGCCGGAACATGGCGTTGTCGTCGAGGTTGATCTTCGCGTCGAGGGCGAGCACGCGGCCGTCGCTGGTGAGCAGGAAGGGGTTGATCTCGGCGAGCGAGGCGTCGATTTCCTCATAGGCCTTCGCCAGCTGCATCATGGCCTTGACGGCGGCATTGATGACCGGCGCGGGCAGGCCGATGCCAAAGGCCAGTTTGCGCGCCTGGTAGGCGCTGAGGCCAATGCCGGGCTCGATGGTTTCCTTGAGGATCTTTTCGGGAGTGTGCGCGGCCACCTCTTCAATGTCCATGCCGCCTTCGCTCGACGCCATAAAGACGTTGCGGCCGGTGCCGCGGTCGAGCGTAATACCGAGATAGAACTCCTTCTCGATAGGGAGCGCTTCTTCGATGAGCAGGCGCTGCACCTTTTGTCCGGCCGGTCCCGTCTGGTGCGTGACCAGTTGCATGCCGAGGATGGCGCGAATATGTTTGCCCGCGTCTTCGAGCGTTTTGGCGACTTTGACGCCGCCGCCCTTGCCGCGTCCGCCGGCGTGGACCTGGGCCTTCACGACCACAAATCCGCCCATCTCCTTGGCCGCGGTCTCGGCTTCCTCAACCGTGAAGGCGACCTTGCCCTTGGGCACAGGCACGCCATATTGGGCCAGAATTGTTTTGGCTTGATACTCGTGAATTTTCATTCAGAATCCTCAGAAACCGCCACACGAATCCCCCCAGTGCCGCTTTCTACTATGGGGCGTGAAGGCTTGATTTTTCCGGCTGTGCTAGGATGCGGAGACAGTCGAAACTTCAATATAACATGCCCTTTCTCGACTACCTGCATCAGGCAGCCGACCGCCTGTCGTTGTCCGCCGTTCAGGCCGAGGACGCACTGAATCTCATTCTGGCGGGCGAGGCGACGCTGCCTCAGATCGCCGCATTCCTGACAGCCCTTCGTGTGAAGGGCGAAACGGCCGCGGAATTGACCGGCTTTGCGCGCGCCATGCGCAAGCATGCGTTGCCGGTGCCCACAGCCGGTGTTGCGCGCCCACTGATTGACACTTGCGGAACTGGCGGCGATGGACACGGCACCTTCAACATCTCCACCGTCGCCGCATTTGTCATTGCCGGTGCGGGAGTGCCGGTGGCCAAGCACGGCAATCGCAGCATCTCATCACGATGCGGAAGCGCCGACATACTGGAGGCGCTCGGCGTGAACATTGCCTTGAACGCCGAACAGATGGGTGAGGCGCTGCGCCAGTGCGGCATCGCCTTTCTTTATGCTCCTGCCGTGCATCCCGCCATGAAGCACGTACAGCCCGCGCGGCTCGAGTTGAAAATGCGCACCATCTTTAACCTGCTCGGCCCGTTGACGAATCCCGCCAACGCCGAGGTGCAGTTGATTGGCGCGCCGTCGGCACAGGCCGCTGAGTTGATGGCGAACGCGTTGACGCGGCTTCCGGTGCCACGCGCGCTCGTGGTGCATGGCAGCGACGGTCTGGACGAGATCACGACCACCGGCTTGACCATCGCATTCGAAGTGAGCCACGGGGAAGTGCAGCAACGTTCGCTGATGCCGATGGAGTTCGGCGTACCGCTTGCCTCGATCGCCGATCTGGCAGGGGGCGATGCGCAAGACAATGCCGTGATCGCACGCGCGATTTTGAGCGGAGCACAGGGCCCGCATCGCGACATTGTGGTGGCGAACGCGGCGGCCGCGCTTCATCTGGCGGGGCGGGCGTTCTCCTACGGCGATGCCGCTCAACTGGCCGCGCAAGCCATCGATTCCGGCGCCGCGCTGGGCAAGCTGAACGCGCTTGCCGAGTTCACGCAATCGGTGGTCCGTCCTGCGCGGGCGTCGTAGGAGCACCCCGCCGAGCCGTGCGCCTTCGCTCCATCTTTCTTCTTCTACTATTCGGCGGGCTGTGTTTTGGCGCCGGCTATTTTTGGCGCCAGGGTTGGAAAGCGGTCCTGGTGAGAATTTACCTGCGCAACGCGCCGGTAACCTGGACGGCCGGGGTGCCGAAACCGGATCGGGTTATGAAGGGTGACGACGCCGCTCCTCCGCCGATTGCGCGCTTTGAACCTGCGGTGGCCGTTGTTGCGGGCCGAATTTATGTGTTGGGCGGCTTCTTTAACGGGCAGCTTCGTGCGACCGCTCGTTGCGACGTCTTTGATGCGAAAGCAAACACGTGGAGCAGGCTGGCTGACATGCCCGTGGCGGTGACGCACGCGGGAGTGGCGGTGGTGGAGCGCGATATTTGGGTCGCGGGAGGATTCGCGGGCAACAATCCCGGTAGCGTGACGGCGGCGGTTTGGCGCTATGACACGGCGGCGAACCGGTGGTCTCCGCAGGCGATACTTCCGGAGGCGCGCGGCGCCGGTGGACTGGCGTTCGTCAAGGGTGAACTTCATTTCGTCGGCGGCCTCAAGGCGGACCGGCAATCCGACGCCGCCGAGCATTGGTCGCTCGCGCTCGAGCCAGGCGCGGAGTGGCGGTTGCGTGCGCCGTTGCCCGTGGCGCGCAACCATTTCAGCACCGTGGCCGTGAATGATTCGATCCACGTGCTGGGCGGGCAGCATGGACACGATACCAGTTTCATCGATGTGGACGACCACCACGTTTACGATGCCGGAATCGATTCGTGGCGGGAGGCGGCGAGGTTGCGCCTGCCGCGTTCGCATACCGAACCCGGTAGCTTTCATGAGCAGGGACAGATTGTATTGATGGGCGGCCGGTCGAACCGGATCCCGGTTCTTTTCGACGTGGATAGCTACGAAATAGCCACGGGTAAGTGGCGTTTGTTGGGAGGGCTGCCGCAACCACACCGCGCTCCGGTGGGGCGGATTGTCGGTTCGAGTCTGTTTGCCGGCATGGGTGGAATCAACGTCCATGGGATTGATCCATCGACGGAATGGCGGCGCTATCCCGTGAGCGAGTTGCGTCTTCCTGCATCTGGCGGCGAGTCTTCGCGGTGATGCGTTTACCAAGGCGGCGTGTGCGAATCGCCGTGGTGTTGGGTGCCGTGTTGTTTTTCGCGTGGCTCTGCGCGTATGTCTGGCTTGTCCCCGCGCTGGAGTCGGCACTGAGTTCTCCCATCTATGACCGGAGCCGCTTCCGCCTCGTCACGCTACGCGCGCCGGAAGTCGTCAACCCCACGACGCTTCAGTTCGGGCGCGATGGCGCGCTGTATGTGGGCATGAGATCGGGACTCATCGGACGCCTCACAATCGTCGAGGAAGGCGGCGCGTTTCAGGTTCGGGCGGCGGAGCATATTCGCGCCGTGCAGGAGATACCGAATCACGACGATTCGGGCACCCTTTTGCCCGGCTTGCGGGAGCGGCTGGTGACGGGCATCGCCGTGGCTGGCACGGCGGCCGATCCCGTGCTCTATGTCTCCTCCTCCGATCCGCGAATCGCCAATCACGGTATCGACACGAACTCCGGAGTCATTTCGAGGCTCGATCGCCAGGGAGGCGTTTGGACACGAACCGACCTCGTTCGTGGGTTGCCGCGCTCGCGCTACGATCACGCCCCGCACGGTGTTGCGATCGACGAGACGCGGTCGGTTCTCTACCTGAGTGTGGGTGGGAATACCAACCTGGGGGCGCCATCGCAGCCGTTCAGGATGTTACCCGAGTATCCGTTGTCGGGAGCCATCTTGTCGATCGATCTTGCGGCGATCGGCGGCAAAACGTACGACTTGCCCACATTGGACGACCCCACGCGGGCGGGCGCCCCGGACGCCAACGATCCATTCGGCGGGAACTCCGGTCGAAACGCCGCCGTCACCGTTCAGGATTCGCCGGTTCAGATCCATGCCGAGGGGTTGCGCAACGCCTACGACCTCGCGCTCACGCCCGCGGGGATATTCACCATCGACAATGGCGCGAACACAGGCTTTGGCGGCCCGCCGGGAGCGCACGGCGCGGCACCGTCAGCAGAGGTTGAAGGGGGCAGCGGTACGTTGGACGCGCTCTATTTCGTTCGCCGCGCGGGGTCCTTTCTTGGGCACCCCAACCCGGCTCGGCGTCGATCAACGGGACCCAAGGAAGCGCCGCTCCAGCAGTTTCGCGCCTCAACAAACGGACTGGCCGTATATGCGCCGGAAAGTGGGCGTTGGGAGCGCCGGTTGCTCGCTGTTTCCTTGGACGGCACGCTGAGCCTGTTGGATCTCGACGCGAAGGGCGTGGAGCGGCGCAGCGTCTTGCTGGCGAACCTGCCGGGTATGCCGCTGGATGTGTGGTCGCAGAACCGTACGGAGCCGTTTCCCGGGTCCATTTGGATTGCGGACTTCGGCGATAGCGCGATCCACGTGCTGGTGCCGGCCGTGGGAAGCGCCGGAGCGCCGGGTTCACCAGTTCGCGAAACGTCGAGCGTCGCCTTGGCGAAATTGCTGCTGCGGGGAATCGCGCTGCGCCATGATCTGCTGGACACACTTCGCGCATTGCGCCTGTCCGTTAGTGGGCCGTGACTATCCGACCGGGATCTTCGACTTGTTCGCGGCGAGCCATTCATCGAATGACTGCAGTTGCGGATTCAGTTCGCGCGAAAAGGCGAGGCTACGCGCGGCGCAGAAGGCATCGGCGAAATCGTGGTTGAACTGGAACATATTGCCAAGGTCTTCGGCGCCGGGAAATCCGAAGCCGCGATAGGCATCGAAGGAAGGCGAAAAATAGGCCACGTCTTCCCCGTATGCCTTGCTCAGCGCGGCGGCCATTTCGGCGCCGGTCAAGTGCTGGCCCGCCACGCCGACCCGCTTTCCGATGAGCGATTCGCCCTTTTGGAAGATGCCATGTGCGCAGCGGCCAATGTCTTCGGCGGCGATCTGCGGGAACTTCGCCTCGCCGATAGGAAGCGTGAACACGAGTTTTCCGTCAGCGCCGCGCTTGGGGCCCATGCCGAAGATGATGAGGTTGTCCCAGTAGAACGACGTCAGCAAATAGGTAGTAGGCAGGCCGGCGAAGTGGGCGTCGGACTCACCCTTGGCGTCGAAGCGGGGCACTTTATACTTGCCGAGGAACGTGGGCAGGCCAG
>CAYUZM010000411.1:0-5704 GCA_964449665.1 uncultured Solibacteraceae bacterium | reverse complement strand
TCGTTCAAGACCTTGGTGAACGCGGTGACGTGCGAAGTGTCGGTTCCGATAAAGCCCAATTTCAAGTCGGCGGCAATGCTCAGGGATGCCGCGAGCATCACGAACGGTAGTCGGGAGAACATCAACCGCATTGTACACTCATAAGTTCGGGCTAACCCTTTGGACTTCTCCACACCGCTCATGTACGTGAAGGGAGTTGGGCCTGCCCGCGCCGAGGTTCTCGAAACCAAAGGACTGCGCACGGTGGGCGATCTGCTCACGTACGCGCCGTTTCGCTACGAAGACCGCAGCAATGTGAAGGCGATCAACACGCTTGCGCCGGGAGAGACGGCGACGGTGCTGGCGCGCATTCATACGGCGACGACCTTGCGCATGGGGCGCTTTTCCAAGCGTCCGGGCGGCATGTTTGAAGCGGTGCTGGTGGACGATTCGGGCGGCCGGCTGGTTTCCAAGTGGTTCAACGGTTCGTATCTCGCCAACATCCTGGTGCCGGGCATGACGCTGGCGATCTACGGGAAGATCGAGGCCGAGGGTCCGATGAACCGCCTCACGATGCTGCATCCGGAGTTCGAGATTCTGCCCGAGAGCGACGATGATGGGGAAGCGGCGCTGCACACGGGCCGGATCGTTCCCATTTACGAGGCCATCGGAAAGATTTCGACGAAGGTGTTGCGGATGCTCACCAGCAGGGCGTTGGAGCAGACGGCGATTCCGCCCGATCCGTTGCCGGAGCACATTCGTTCGAGCCTGGCGCTATGCACGCTGCGCGAGGCGCTGCACGAGATTCACTTCCCGGCTCCGGGTTCGGATTTGCGGGCTTGGAATGCGTTTCGCAGTCCGGGGCATTACCGGCTGATTTTCGAGGAGTTTTTCTGGCTGGAGTGTGGCCTGGCGTCCAAGCGCGAACAGGCGCGCAGGGCCGATGGCATTCGTTTCGAGCTGACGGACGGTATTCGAGAAAAGTTGAAGATCATGCTGCCGTTCAAACCCACGGGGGCGCAGAAGCGCGTGCTGGGCGAGATTGCGCACGATATGGCCGAGCCGCAGCCGATGAACCGGTTGCTGCAGGGCGATGTGGGGAGCGGCAAGACGCTGGTGGCGGCCGAGGCGGCGGTGATCGCAATCGAGAACGGGTATCAGTGCGTGCTGCTGGCGCCGACGGAGATCTTGGCGACGCAGCATCACCTGGCATTCAAGAAGCTGTTCGCGAAGCTGAACTATCCGGTGATTCTCCTCACGGGTTCGCAGGCGCCGAAGGAGAAAGCCACGCTGAAGCGGATGATTGCCGAGGGCATTGTGAAGATGATCATCGGCACGCACGCGGTGTTGACCGAGAACGTCGAGTTTCAGAATTTGGGCCTGGCGATAGTCGATGAGCAGCACCGGTTCGGCGTGATGCAGCGGTTGAAGCTGTTTGAGAAAGGCGTCCACCCGGATGTTCTGGTGATGACGGCGACTCCGATTCCGCGCACGCTGGCGCTGACGATCTACGGCGATCTCGACACTTCGCTGATCGACGAGATGCCGCCGGGACGCAAGCCGATCAAGACGGTTCACGTTCCCGAGGCGCAGGTGGCCAAGGCGTGGAAGCTCGTGCGCGAGCAGTTGGAGCAGGGGCACCAGGCGTATGTCGTTTATCCGGTGATCGAAGAGGCGGAGACGGTTTCGATGAAGGCGGCGCAGAAGATGCACACGCATCTTTCCGAGGTCGAGTTTCCGGACTACAAGGTGGGCCTGCTGCACGGCAAGCTGCGCACGGAGGAAAAGGAACGCGTAATGGATCGCTTCCAGCGCGGGGAGATCCACATTCTGGTGTCGACGACCGTCATTGAAGTGGGCGTGGATGTGCCGAATGCGTCGGTGATGGTGATTGAACACGCGGAGCGGTTCGGGCTGGCGCAGCTACACCAGTTGCGCGGGCGCGTGGGGCGCGGCGCGGCGCAAAGCTACTGTGTGCTGGTGACCGGTTCGCTGGGCGAGAGCGCGCAGGAGCGGATTCGCACGATGGTGGAATCGAACGATGGATTTTACATTGCCGAGACGGATTTGCGGCTGCGCGGACCGGGAGAATTCTTTGGCACGAAGCAGAGCGGATTGCCTACGCTGCGGATCGCCAACATTATTCGCGACCGAGAGATTCTGGAGATTGCGCGCGGCGAGGCGCAGTCGTTCATCCAATCGCCGCCGAACGAGGAGGAGCGCAAGCGCGCGCTTCTCTACATTCGCGATCACTGGCAGAGGCGTTATGGGCTGGTACAAGTAGGTTGATATGCGTGTCATAGCAGGAGAGTTTCGCCGCCGATTGTTAAAGTCGCTTCCGGGCATGGCGACGCGGCCCACGCCAGACCGGCTGCGCGAGACGATGTTCAATATTTTGCAGACGCGGCTGGAGGGCGTGCCGTTTGTCGACGCCTACGCGGGCACGGGCGCGGTGGGTATTGAAGCGCTGAGCCGGGGCGCGTCGCCGGTGGTGTTTATTGAGCGCTCGCGGGCGGCGGCACAGGTGATCAAGGACAACCTGGCGTCGCTGGGGGCGCTGGGGCGGGCGCGGCTGGTTCACGGATCGGTGGGTACGTATCTGTCGTCGCAGCCGGCGGGGATTGTGTTTCTGGATCCGCCGTATACGATGCCGGAGGAGTATGAGACGGCATTTGTGCGGCTGGCGAAGAACCCGCCCGAGTTGGTGGTGGTGCAGCATGCGACGAAGCAGGCGATGCCGGAGGAGTATCCGGGCTTTCACCGCGTGCGGGTGGTGAAGCAGGGGGAGAACAGCCTGGCGTTCTACGAACGGACGGTAGAATAGGCGCGATGCGCAGCGCATGGGCACTTGCCGCCCTTTCCCTGGCCGCCGCGGGCGCGTGGCTGATGATGGGTCCGGAGACAGGTGTCGCGCAATCCATGGCGCCACCGCCCGATACGGCGCAGTTCCGCATCAGCGTGGGTCTGCTGGACAGCGAGGCGAAGCAGTGGGCGGGGCGCGTCGGCGTGCAGAGCGGCGAGTTGGTTCGCGTGGCGGGCTGGCGTTTTTCACAGGGCGACCGTGTGAATCAGGACGGCACATTTTCGTTTCAAACAAAAGTCGCCAATTTCGAAAACCAGTTGGGCGCCTGGCGCGAGTACGGGCAAACGGACTGGGGCGATCCGAATTTGCGGCGGCAGGTGCCGCAAGGGCTGATCGTGCAGGTGCGCGGCGCGGCGGCGCGGGTGACCTTCGCGAGCGAGGCGGGGAGTTTTGAGTTCGCCGCGAGCGACGTTTCGTTTGAACGGCCGCTGAGCGTGCAGGGTGGGAATGGGCTTATCGAGCGGCTTCCGGTGGAGACTCGCCTTTCCGCCGCGAAGGTTCAGGACGATTGGCCGGCGATCGCGTTTGCGCAATCGGGCGAGCGCTGGACGGCGTGGACGACATACGACAAAGACGGCGACTACGTAACGGCTTCGAACGGATCGTCGCCGGTTTATCTCACCGAGAAGGGCGACCATCATTCGCCGACGCTGGCGACCGATTCGCGAGGGTGGGTGCACGCGGCATGGAGCCAGCGCGAGGGAAGCGAGTTTCACATCTACCTCACGACCAATGTTTCGGGCCGATGGACGCGGGCGCAGCGCATGACGCGGCCGGGGCGTTCGAACATCTGGCCGCAACTGGCAAGCGACGGCGACCGCAGGATCGCGCTTGTGTGGCAATCGCTGAAGGACGGAAAGAGCAGCGTGATGGCGCGCGTTTGGGAGGGCCGGGGTTGGGGGTTGCCGCAACAGATGAACGAAGACGGCGGCAATGCGTGGGCTCCGTCGGCGGCGTTCGGGGGCGGGCAGTTGTGGATCGCCTGGGACAGCTATCGCAGCGGGGCCTATCAGGTGTACGCGCGGCAGTGGCCGACGGGCGGCGTGGAGCGCGTGACGCGAGGCGACCGGTTCAGCGTGCGCGCTTCAGTGGCAGTGACGCAGCAGGGCGTGCCGGTGATCGCGTGGGAAGAGTCGGACCCGTTGTGGGGGAAAGATTTTGCGTTCCTCTCCGATCGCGCGGGCACGACGCTCTATAAGAACAGGCGCATTGGCGTGGCGTGGATGGAGGACAACAGTTGGCGGCAGATGCCGGGGCGGGTGGCCGATTCGCTTCCAGAGGGCATGCGGCGATTTGTGCAGCAGCCGAAGCTGATCACCGATGGCGCGGGCCGGCTGCATTTGGGCTTCCGGGTGCGCACGTCGGCGCAGACGGCGCGCATGGACAATTGGGCGGCGGGAGGGAAGTGGGAGGCCTTTGTCACGTCGTGGACGGGAGCGCAATGGGAGCGGGCGATTCCGCTGCCGTCGAGCGTGGGGCGGAACAGCATGCGCATGGCGATTGCGGCAAAGGGCGATGCCGTGCACGCGGTGTGGGCGACGGACAACCGGCAGTGGGCTGGTCCGGCGTTGGGCGAGTTGGACGTGTACGCGGCTTCAGTGCCAGCGCGGGGCGCGGCGGTGGTTGCGCGCGGGGGCGAGCTTGCAGGGGCGGCGAGCGCCGCTTTCCAGCCGCATCCGAATGAAGATGCCGATGTCGCGGCGATTCGTGCGTATCGCGTGACGATGGGCGACAAGTCGTACCGAATCTTGCGCGGCGATCTGCACCGCCATACAGAGCTTTCCACCGATGGCGCGGGCGACGGTTCGCTGGACGATCTGTATCGCTACACGCTTGACGCGGCGCAGATGGACTACGCGCATGTGGCCGATCACCAGATGGGCAACGACGACGATTACAACTGGTGGATGACGCAGAAGTCGAACGATCTTTACTTTTTGCCGGAACGGTTTGTGCCGCTGTATGGATACGAGCGCAGTGGGCCGTATCCGAACGGGCATCGCAATATCATCTGGGCGCTGCGGGGCAAGGCGGTGCTGCCGATTGAGGAGAAAGAGCGCAAGGGCGAGGTGAACTCGGGAAGCGTGTTGTACCCGTATCTGAAGCTCACCGACGGCATCGCGACGAGCCATTCGTCGGCGACGCCGCAGGGGACGGACTGGCGTGACAATGACGGGGCGCTTGAGCCGATGGTGGAGATGTATCAGGGGTTCGATTCGAGCTACGAGCACGGGGGGGCGCCGAAGGCCTGGAAGGAGGGCGATAAGCCGATCCATCAGGGCTTGCGCGCGCAAGGCTACATTTGGAACGCTTGGGCCAAGGGGTACAAACTGGGCGTGCAGGCGAGTTCGGACCACGTTTCCACGCACACTTCCTTTGCCTGCGTGGTGGCCGAGGAGTTCACGCGCAAGGGGATCGTCGATGCGATGCGCAAGCGGCACGTGTATGCGGCGACGGACGCGATTGTGATGGACTATCGCGCGGCGGTGAGCGAGGGCGAGGTGATGATGGGCGACATTGCGGCGTCGTCGACGGGGCCGCGGCTGGTGGTGAAGATCGTAGGCACGGCGAACATCCGGCAGATCGACGTAGTGAAGAACAACCAGTACGTGCACAAACTGACGCCGGGGACGCACGAAGCCAGTTTCACCTTTGCCGATGCCGCATTCGGCGACGGACCGACGCCGGATGGGACGAACTACTATTACATCCGCGCCGAACAGGAAGACGGGGAAATGGTTTGGAGCAGCCCGATTTGGGTGAAGAAGAAGTAGCGCGGGGGCGCGTCGGGTGGCGCGACTATCACGAGGCCACCAAGCATACGGTGGAGCGGTTGGCGGCCGAGCGGCCCAAATTGGATTG
>CAYUZM010000410.1:0-5718 GCA_964449665.1 uncultured Solibacteraceae bacterium | reverse complement strand
GGGGCTGCGCCCAGCTTCCAATTGCGGGGCACAGCCGCACAGAATCGACAACTGGCGCGGCGTCTACTCACCGCGGGTCGATCCCGAGAGAGCCCAAAGTCTCCCGTTGCCATGGACAGCAGTCCCCATCACCCCGGAATGGTGATCGTGCCGTGTAAGTATTCGACGCCGTAGCCCGACATCGACACGCGATCGCCGCGCAACTCCACCCAGAGATCGCCCACGCGCGGCGAGATCTGGCGCGCCCGCATCTTCGACTTCTTCAGCCGCGCCGCCCAATAGGGCACCAGCGTGCAATGGGCCGATCCGGTGACGGGGTCTTCGTCGATGCCATGGGAGGGGGCGAAGAAGCGCGAGACGAAGTCGATTTCACCCGAACCGGGCGCGGTGCAGATGACGGGGTCCAGATCGCCTAGTACGCGCATGTCGGGGCGCAGGGTCCGCACATCGTTCTCGTGCGCGAACACGGCCATCATATACGGCGCTTTCCAGACTTCGAGCGGCTGCGTGCCGAGACCGTCGACGAGGGCCGCGGGCGGGGTGGTTTTGACGGCGGGCCGGGCAGGGAAGTCGAGCGTCAGGAGGGCGCCTTCGCGCGTCACCACCAATTGACCGCTTTTGCTCTGAAATCGAAGCTCGTTCGCCTGCGGCTGCAGGTGGGTGAAGATCACATGCGCCGAGGCGAGCGTGGCATGGCCGCACAGAGGCATCTCGACCACGGGCGTAAACCAGCGCAGTGCGTATTCGTTACTTCCGGCGCCTTGTTGGATGAAAAAAGCCGTCTCGGCGAGGTTATTCTCGGCCGCAATCGATTGCAGAGTTTCGTCGGGCAGCCAGTCGTTGAGAGGACAGATGGCTGCCGGATTGCCCCCGAATACATGATCGGTGAAGGCATCGACTTGGTAGATGGGAACTTCCATGGCCAATTTTAACCGATCTGGAAATTCGGCTCATTTTCTGGTTTTCAAATGGCGCTCGTTTGGATTACTATTCTTTTCAGACAAATTGTTTCAGCGGTGCGCCGTAAGCCCAAATTCGGAGGGTTCGCGTACGCCCAGGCAACCATGCGCGCTCGATTTCTGGCATTACTCACCTTCGCCATCTTGACCGGTTGGACTGCCGCCCGGGCCGCCGACCCGATCGCCGGAGTTGTGAAGTCTGTCACCGGAACCGTTGTCATTCAACGGGGCGATCAATCAATTCAGGTTGTGGAAGGCATGCATCTGCTGGAGAAGGATACCGTCCGGACGGCGGCCGCTTCACGCGCGGGCCTCATCCTGCAGGACGGCACGCGGCTTGCGCTCGATCCCGAAACGTCGCTTACGTTGACGCGTTTCGAATACGACCCTGGACAGCAAAAGCTCGGGCTTATTCTCGACCTATTGCGAGGATCGGCCGCCTACATTTCCGGGAAAATTTCGCAGCTTGCGCCCAAATCGGTGGAGATCAAAACGCCGGTGGGCATGCTTGGACTGCGCGGCACCGAGGTGATCATCTCGCTTGATCTTCCCTAATCTATGCGCGTCCCATTGCTCCAAACACTTCGCCGCGCCTACCCGTGGGCCGCGCTCGTCCTGCTGCTTCTGATTGCGCCGGCCTGCCGGAAGAAGCCCGCCGTGCAGGCGCCGCCCGCGCCGCCACCGCCGCAACGCCAGAGCCTGTTTATCCTTCTTCCCGAGGAGAATCAGGCGATGCCGGCCGTCGTGGTTTCCAATCAGGCCGGTAGCCAGACGATTGAGCAGCCCTACCATGTGGTTCGTGTGGCCGACAACGTGACGGCGCCCGCGGCGGCTGCCCCCTTCGGTGAAGCCGAGGTGAACCGCCGGTTCGGCACGCTGCTCGCCACGCTTCCTTCGCCCGCCGAATCATTCGTGGTGAACTTCGACCCCAATCAGGACACTATCAGCGCCGAGTCGCGCCCCCAGGTGGCGCGCATTGTCGCTTCCATTCAATCGAGGCGGTCGACCGGTGTCACGGTGATTGGCCATACCGACACGACCGGCGACCCTCAATCCAACTACGCGCTTGGCCTTCAGCGGGCCGAAGTGGTGGCGGCCGAAGTGAAGGCGGCCGCTCCTCCCGGGGCCGCTGTATTTGTGGTTTCTCACGGCGAATCCGACCCCGCCGTGAAAACGGAGGACAACGTAAGCGAACCCCGCAATCGAAGGGTGGAAGTGATCGTCCGGTGAGTCCGACTGTCCGCAAGGTTTTGGTAGGCGCCGTGGTTTCGCTGCTTGCTGTTTCGCTGCAGCAGGCGTTTCCGGCGCCTTTCGCATGGTTCGACCTCAAGGCATTCGACCTGCTTAGCTCGCGGCTCTCCTCGGGAACCGCCTCCGAGCGCATCGTCGTGGTGGATATCGACGAAAAAAGCCTGGGCATCCACGGCCGGTGGCCCTGGCCGCGCACTCTGCTGGCGTCGCTCACGTCGCGCGTGCGCCAGGCCGGGGCGGCCTTCGTGATCCACGACATGATGTTCTCCGAGCGCAGCGTGGCGCCCAACGCGGCCAACGGCGCCGAGGCCGACCGCGCGCTTGCCAACGCGTTTTCCGCCGGCCCTTCGGCGGCCGGGTACCAGTTCTCCTTCGACTCCGCCGGTGAACGCGAGGCGGTCTGCGATCCGCCGGCTGTTTCCGTTGTCTTCAAGAGCAGGAACGCCGACAGCCCGGCGCACCTGTTTTCCGCACGGTCGATGACCTGCAACATTCCCGTGATCGCCTCGTCGCTTTCGGCGACGGGTTTCCTGAACGCGAGTCCGGACCAGGACGGCGTCCTTCGCCGCGTGCCTCTGCTCATCCGCTACGAGGGCCGAAGTTACCCCAGCCTCGCGCTGGCCGTGTATCTCGCGCTACAGCCGGCCGATCCGATCACCGTCGAGAGCGGGATGCTCGGCGATGTATTGCACGCCGGCCGGTTTCGCATTCCGCTCGACCCCAATGGCGGCATGCCTGTACGCTTCCACGGACCCGCCGGGGCCGTTCCCCACTTGCCCCCCGCGGACGTCCTTTCGGGCGCCATCGGCCGTGAGTGGCTTGAGGGCAAGCTGGTGCTGATTGGCAGTTCCGCCCCTGGACTGCGCGAGTATACGGTCACTCCGGTGGACACCTTTCATCCCGGCGTCGATTTGCAGGCGGCGGCGCTCGACAACCTACTCCACGGCGATTTTCTTTCGCGCTCGTCGGGCCGATGGTTCTGGGAGAAGGTGGTCGCGCTGCTGCTGGGGCTGGCCGCAACGGCGATTGTCTGTTCGGGCCCGGGCTGGTGGCGTTTGGGCGCGGCATCGTTGCAAGGGGTGCTGCTTTGGTTTGCGGTGTGGACATCCCTTTCCCGCGACGGCGCCTATTTCTCGCCCATTCCGGCCAGCGTTACGCTTGCCAGCGTGATTGCCGCCTACGGTGTCTATCGCGTGGTTCAGGCGCAGCGGCACGCCGATGAAACCTTGCGGAAGCTGGCCTCGGCCCGCAAGTTCACATTAAACGCACTGGCCGCCGTCATGGAGGTGCGCGACGCCGAAACCGGCGCCCACCTGCTGCGCACGCAGAACTACACCCGCGTGCTCTGCCGCGCCCTTTCGCGGCATCCGCGCTTTCGCACCTTTCTGACGTCGAGCACCATCGAGATGCTGGTGCAACTGGCGCCGATCCACGACATCGGCAAAATCGGAATTCCCGACCGGATTCTGCGAAAACCGGGCCCGCTCACTCACGACGAATACTCTTTCATGCGCCGCCACGTGGAGTTCGGCTGCGAGGTGATCGAACGCGCCAGCCAGCGATCGGGCGTCAACGACGAAGAGCTGCTGCGGCTGGCCCGCGATATCATCTACGCCCACCATGAGCACTGGAACGGGAACGGTTATCCGCGCGGGCTGCGCGGCGACGAGATTCCGATTGCCGGGCGCCTGCTGGCGGTCGTCGACGTGTACGACGCCCTGGTCAGCCGCCGCGTGGACAAGGAGAGCTATCCGCACCAGGAGGCCCGGCGCATCATCGAGATTGCGCGCGGCACGCAGTTCGACCCCGACGTGGTGGACGCCTTTGTCCGCACACAGGAACACTGGATGCGCATTGCCGAGGAGTTCAGCGGCGACCGGATGGGTTCGTAGCGCGGGGGCGGGCGGGCTATTGCAGCCGCGCGCGCTGCTTTTCGTTGGTGACCAACTCGTCGAAGATCGCCAGCACCCGTTTGCGGTAGGTGTACATCTTCTTCAAGTTGTCGCGGAAGTTCGGGTCATAGCGGTGCGGGCGCATCCACTTTTCCAGGATGGGCTTGGGAACATCGATGTCCTTTCGCAACGCGTCGGGCGAGTGCCCGCGCAGGAATAGCCCATAGAACATGGCTGCTTCCTTCATAGGAGCTGCGGGATCGAATTCGTCGCGTACGAGAGCGATGCTTGCCATGGAGGCGACCCTCACCGTAAAAATGCCAGTATACTGTCGCGCTTAGGATGCGGGCAAGAGGGAACTTCCCATTTTTCTACTCTTTTTCTTCGCCCAGCCCCTGACGCGTACAAGTTCCAGATGCACGGGGCGTTGTTCCGGTTGCAACCGCCTGTCTCCCCTTGCTTTTGCCCGCCACACTGCGTCATGATTCCCACATGCGTTCACTCCTCGCCGCCGCCTTCGTGTTGCTGCCCGCCGCGCTCGCCGCTGAAACTTTCAACGGCACCGTGGTTGACGTCATGTGCAAGACCAAGGACCTGTCCAGCCACACCCGCTCCTGCTCGATCGCTTGCGCCAAAGGCGGCTACGGCCTGGTGATGGCCGACGGCAAATTCCTCAAGTTCAACGAATCCGGAAACGCCAAGACGCTGGCGCTCCTCAAGACCGCGACCAAGGAAAAGGACCTCAAAGCAAAGGTCACGGGCACGCTGGACGGCGATGTCATCCAGGTGCAGTCGCTGGATCTGAATTAGGCGCGCGGCGCTATTTCAGATACGGTTCGAACTGCCGGCGGATTTGAGCCAACTCGCGGCTGCGGGCCGCTCCTTCGCCTCCGCTGGTCGCGCAGGACGCCCAGAATTCCCACTGGTTCAGCGCCTGCCTTCCAAACCACTTCGCCGCTTCCGTATCCCCGGCCGCGTGGGCGGCCCCTTCCAGCCAGCCGGCCAGTCTTTCCAGGTGATAGTCGCCCAATGTCTTTGCGTCATCGACTTCGCGCAATAACGCGGAGGCGGCATCGAGGTCGCCCCGTACCGCCAGTTCATAGACCTTGGTGAGCCTTGGTTCGCCCATCGAACCCGGGGCCGGACCCGCCTCACGTGGTGGAGGCGCGTTCGCGGCCCGCTCCCTGGCGCGCTCTTCGGCCGTCACACCCACATAGCCCGCGTCTTCCAGATACGCTTTCATGTTCCCCGGCTTTGGACCCTCGCCGGAGTTGTAGTCGATCTTCCACTCCGACTTCTTTCCGGCGGCATCCTCAACGCGCAAGGTGAGCAGCTTTGCCGTCATATTGAGGTGCGCGCTGCGGTACAGGAAGACCTCGCCCGCGGCGTGGCGCGTGCCGGAGGTGTCGTGGAAATCGCGAAGCACACGATACCGGGTATCGCGGAGGAGATGGTCCACTTGCACGAAGTCGAGGTTAGAGAGATCGAACACGGCCGCCTTGGTTGCTCAGCCGTGGCCGAGATACATGAACCAGCCGAGACCGAACACGGGTCCGACGAAATAACCCATGCACCTCAGCCCGTAAGCAAGCCGTTCGGCCTGGGGTCTCCGTGTG
>CAYUZM010000409.1:0-5723 GCA_964449665.1 uncultured Solibacteraceae bacterium | reverse complement strand
GCGCGCAGAAAATTACCGTGGCGATACGCTTCATTCGCACTTACTCCTGGGCTCCCTTGGACGACGCCGGCGTGGCCCGCTTCAGCGCCGCCACTTCGTTTTCGTCCAACTCCACCTTCTGTTTCGTCCACTTGCTGAGGCCGAACGGAGTCTTGCGCTGAAACTCAACCGTATCGCCTTTGTCGACGGCCACCAGGTCCGTCACCGCCTCTTCGGCCGGCTGGTCCTCGGGCTGATATTTGGAGAAGCCGAACGGCGTGCGGCGGTAGATCCAGACCTTGCCGTCCTTATCGGTGGCGCGCCATGTGTGTTTGTCCACCTGCACCGCCCCTTCCGGAAGCGGAGGAAGTTTCGGCGTGAAGACCTGCGTCACGCGGCCCGGCACGGCCGGATCGCTGGCCGCCGCCGCTTCGGGCTTGGCGGCAACCTTCGTCGGGGGGGCCTTCGCCGCGGCGGGTGCTTCCTTCTTCACGTCCGCGACCGCCGTGGCCGGAGCCGCCTGCTTCTTCGCCGCGGCCTTGGGCGCGGTCGCGGCCTTCTGCGTCTGGGCCCAGCCGGAGGCGGTGAGCAACAGGCAGAGGGCGAAGATTCCAGCGAATTTGTTCTTCATGACGAGCTCCTAAAAATTACTGTCCGACTTTGACCCACCGGCAGACGTTACTGAACGGCGTTCTGGTGATCACTTTGCGGTAGCCGCCCTGGATGCTCCCGGCCGGCGACGTATCGCCCGCGGCGCACACCAGATCGGCTCCGCCAACATCGATGCCCGGCAAACCGGCCGTGGCTTCCTGCGTCTTCTTCACGACCTCCGAGGGCGTCGGAGGATTCTTGTTCACCGGCCCCTGATCCACCACGGTCGGCGGCGGCGCGGAGGCCTGCTGCGGCGGCGCTTCCTTCGGCTTGAGGTCGGCGATGTTCTTCTTGAACTGCTTGTCTTCCCACGCCAGCGTGATCTCTTCCTCGGTCAGCTTGGCGATCAGGAAAGGACCCACCTTCTCGCCGCTGCGATAGCCTTTCTGCTCGGCCTTGCCCGGTTCGCTCAACAACACCGTCGTTTCTCCGAACATAGATATGACGCCGTAAGCAGCCGGAAAAGCCGGAACCGGCGGGGGCGGCGGTGGCGTTTTTACCTCGATAATCTCGTCCGGATTGCGGTCTTTGGCAAACAGCAGTTGCTGGGCCGCCGGCAGATAGTTGGCCGCCTGCACCGCTTTCACCTGCTGCGCCGGCACATGCACCGGAACCTGCTGCGGGCGCGCCGGCTGTTTCAGGAACGACTTCCCATGCTCGGCGGACCTGAGCGACGATTGCCGCCATTGATATCCCGCCGCGCCCAGCGCTCCCACCAGGAGTACATTCAACCAAACGAGCTTCCGGTTCATAGCGAGCCAAGCTCCTTTCGTTTGGGCACCAGTTGCCGTCCCACCACGCCCGACACCGTCAGCCGCACCGCCATCGTCTTCTGCTTCGGGTCGCCCGCGCGCACCGTCAGATCGCGCGTGGCAATCAGTTCGGGCTGCGCGCTGATGTCGGCCAGCAGATTCAGCAACTGCACGATGCGGCAGTTGAAGTTCACCGTGACCGTCGATTCGCCGTATTCCTTACCCAACGGCTCGACGCCGCCGAGATCGGTCTGCTGAATTTCGATCGCCGGCGATTGGGCCCGCGCCAGCTTGCGCACGTGCTGCAGAATTTCAGCCGCGGTCTGCGGGGCCGTGGGCGAGCGGTAGAGGCCCTTCTCGCGCGCCGCAAGATCTTTTTGCGCTTCAGCGAGCACTTTCTCGCGCGCCGGCAGCGTCGCGGCAAGGTCGCGCAACCGCGCCAGCCGCCGCTCGGCGGCCGGAATGGACTCGGCGGCGGGCACAACAACGTCGGCAGCCGGATCGTGTTGCGGCCAGAAATAGACCGTGCCGAAAATGATCGCGCAGCCGCCCAGCAGCAGCAGCGCGCGGCGGTCGCGTTCGGTCATGTTCATTGTTCCACCCCCGTGCCTTCGCCTTCGCGATTGGAGCGGAGCGTGAAGTTCTCGCCCCCGCCCTGGCGTGCCTGCACGCCCGCAAAGTCTGAGCCTCCAAAGAGCGGCGACTGGTCGAATTTCTGCAACAGCGGCGCCGCCATGTCGGTTTCGCCTTGCAAGGTCAGCGTCGTGCGCGTCAGCACCATGTTGTTGGCCCACGCCGGCGGCGAGATCAGCACCGTCGCTTCGCGCAGCGCTTCCAGATCGGCCAGCGTGCGGCGGCGGAACTGGTCGAGCAAAGCCACGCGGGCGCGCGCCGAGGCCGCCTCCTTGTCCAACTGATCGGCGCGGCGGGCGCGCTTTTCCAGTTGCACAATCTGCTCGTTCAATTGCGCCAGATAGCGGGCGCTTTCGCGCGACTCCTGCGTCACCAGCAGGAACCCGGCCACGGCGAGCAGCACCAGCAGAATCGCCGTGGGAATGTACTGCAGCTTCGAATGCGACCGGCGCTCGGCTTCCGGAATGAGGTTGGCTTCCAGCGCCAGGCCGGGCGCGGCCGAGGTGAGCGCGGCGGCGTAGGCAAGCAACGCGTCGGGACCGAACTCGTCACGCGTCCGCAGCGGCGGTGGCGCCAGCCTCTCCACCGCATAAGGCTCGGTGGCCGGGTCAAGGCGAAGCTCGCTTAAAGCCGCGCGGCGGGCGATCTCGTAGTTATTGTCCAGAACGGTCGAATAAACCGCGCGCGCCGGGCTCTCTCCATAAACTTCAAACGCCTCGCCCGCGGGCATGATCGCCAGGAACCCGGCCGGCTCGGGCGAACGGAACAACCGCTGCGCCGTGTACAACACGGCGGCCGATACCGTGATCGTGCCCACCTGAATGCCCGCCTCGGCAAACAGCGTGCGGTAGTGGGCCAGCGTCTCGTTGCGCGTCACCGCCACCAGTACATTGGGCGACTTCCCCAGCCGCGCGTAGCACCACGCCGCTTCGTCCTCGGCGAACGGATGCAGACCTTCAATCTGAAACGAAACCGCCGCCGGAATGTCCTGCTCCCCCACGCCGGGCAGCGTCAACTGGCGGACAATCACGTCGTTCCGAGGCAGCAGCACGGCGGCCGGCGTCTTCTCCGCGCCAAACCGGCGGGCAAAGGCCAGGTACTCGGCTCCCCATTCGGCGGCCGCGCGCTCGTGAATGCCTTCAATACGAAGCTGACCGAGCACCTCGGCTCCATTCGGCCGCAACCGGGCCGCCACCGCGCGCAGCGAGCCCTGCTGCAACTCGATCCCCATGCCCGTGCCAATGGCGAGCCACTTACGCATCCCTGCCGTGCCCACCGCAAGCGCCATGCCGGGCATCAGGCCATCGGTGAAGCTGGCGCCCAAGGAACTCAGTTCCACTGCGCGGCCTCGGAGGTGGAGTTGGAGTCGAAGCGGAGAATTTCGTACGGCTTCGTCGCTTGGGCGTCGACGAAGTATTTCACCGTGGCCGACGCCGTGCGCCGCACGTCGCTCATGCGTCCGTCGGGCAGCCGCAACCGTGCCGTGGCCCGAATCGTGTAGCGCGTATAGCCGCCCGCCCGCAGCCGCTGTGCCGCCGGACCGGCCATCGTGCGGAGCGCCTGCAGGTCCTGCATCCGAAGCGGGCGCGACGACCGCAGCCGCATAATCTGCTCCACCGACGCCGGCGAAGCGCCTATGCTCAGCAGCAGCGCGGGCTCAATTCCATTCACGTCGTAAACGCCCACCGCGCCCTTCGGCGAGACGCAATCGCGAAAGCCGCCCATGCGGACCATGCGCCCTTGCGGGTCGCGCCGGTAGGTGCCGTAAAAAAGTTCGGGCGTCATGCCTTTCACGTAGAGGAGTTCCTCGATCTCTTCTATGGACGCGTGGCGGCCCCGAAAAGACGGAAGGCGGGTCAAATAATACTGGTCGAACATGCCCGTCGCGCCGGGCGGCGCCGGAGTGCGCCATTCGACGATAGCTGCCGCGATTTCTTGGGCTTGGCCGGGAACGGCGCCCAGCGCAAGCAGCAGGCGTTCAATGTCGGCCACCGGCGCCTGGTTGATGTTCAGCCGCGAGGCGTCGGAAACGTATTCGGTAATGGCGGTGCCCGCCGGAAAGTCCATCAGCGCGCCCGACAGGCCAGGCTCAAAGAACCGGGGCGTGCCGTCGGCCTTGCGCTCGCCGGGCCCCCAGAGGATGTGCAGAATGCCGCGTTGAACCGCTCCTTCGGCCAGATACTGCGCCCGCAGCCCCTCGCTGAGCGTCGAACTGCGGTCGATCTCGCCCCGCACATTGATCGCCACGGCGAAGGCGATCGCCCCCAGCGCGGCCGTCAGCCACAGCACGGCGAGCAGTGCGCCGCCCCGCTCGGCGCGCCGCCGGATCCATCGCGCGTTACTGTTTCGGCGGTTGCTCATAGTCTTCGTACGGGAGAAACGGGTCACGATTGACGCGCACCGGAAGCGTCAGCGTGCGGAACTGCGCCCGCGACGGGTCGGGGCGCAGCGGGGCCATCTCAAAGCGGATGGCCGCCGGAAGTCCTTTTTCGCGCCACGACGGTACCCATTCGCGGCGGTTGGTCCCGGGAACTTCCCGCAGATACGAGAACCGGCAGCGCGCAAGCTGGTCGGCCAGAATGAACGTGTTCGGAGAGAGCTGCGGCGGAGCAAGCTGCATCGCGAGGCCGCCATTGGCGAGCGGAGTCATCCCCGCGCAGATGTTCTGAAACGTCGCCGGGCCATTGTAGTAAGGTTCGTTGACCACCAGCCGGACGCCCTCGCCATTTTCGCCGGGAACCACCATGTATTCCACCAGGCGCGGATAGCCGCGCGCCGCCTCCGCCAGCGAGTACGAACTGACCAGCCGCATCATCATCGGCTCACCCTGGAAGGCGATGGCCTTCATGCCGTTGGCGGGCCCGCAGGCGCCCAGCGCCGGGATGATGCCCGCCACCTGGTTGTCGATGATGCGGTGAACTCCCGCAATGCGCCGGTTCAGGTTCATTCGCGAACTGGATCGCTCCATCGCGTTGAGGCCAATGCGCAACGCCATCAGAATGCCCACCGCCAGCAGGCCCAGCAGCGACATCGCGACAATCAGCTCCATCAAGGTCACACCGGCGCGGGAGTTGGATCGGCGCCTCCTCATTGCCCCCCCGCAACCGGCGATTTCACGATGCGATAGCCCTCAATAAACGCCTTGCGCGGCGAACGGCCGGAAATCCACGCGATCTCCACGGCAACACGTTGCAACTGGCGGCTCCCCGGCCCGCCGCGTCCGGCTTCGAACAAACCCACCTGGGCGCGCCAAACGCCTTCCGGCAGGCCGATCGTGGGATCGACCCTACCCGCGAGCCCCGCACCGGCCGGCACCGACTGGTCCGTGATGATCTCGTCCAGCAGGCGCTTGGCCTCCAGCGTGGCGCGGTCCCGCTCGCTCAACCGCGAAGCGTTGGCGAGCGACGTGTTGAGCGAGGCCAGCAGCGTGCCGATGGCAATCGCCATGATCGTGGCCGCCACCAGCACCTCGAGCAGCGTAAAGCCCCGGCGGCGTGACCGGCGCGCTCGCATGGAATCGTTCACTCACATGGCCGCACCCCAAGCCGCGGCGTCACCACGTTCGGCACTCCCGTGATCGGGTCGACACTCACGATGCGCTGCTGCCCTTTGCCGTCCACCAGCAACACGCCGATAAGCGGCACCGCCACCCCATGCATCGCCAGAATGAGCCGCCCCGCGCTCGCCGTTTCAACACACGTGGTGATG
>CAYUZM010000408.1:0-5730 GCA_964449665.1 uncultured Solibacteraceae bacterium | reverse complement strand
CCCCATGCCCCCCTCGCCCCTTCCCACACCTGCGTTCGGCCCCACCCGTGCACAGAAGAAAAGTTATGAAAACTTTCCCGTTACGCTACTTATTTCCCGTTGCCTTCGCTATGAGCGCGCTCACCGGTTGCTCTTCCCTCTCCACACAAGCCCCTGAAGTCACCCCGGCCAATCGCGTCTCGCTCGATCAGGCAGGCTACAAGGAGGTGAAAGTCGCCCATAATCGCGAAAAGGGTGTCGTCACATTGAGCGGACACGTCACATCCGACGCCGCCAAGGCGCAAGCCGCCCTCCTCGCGCAAGGCCACGCCGCCAACCAGGTCGTCGCCAACGAAATCGCCGTCCTCCCCGTCGGCGATGAAACCGACGCCAAGCGGATGAACCTCGCACTCGACGAAGGCATCGAAAGCAACCTCCACGCTGCCCTCATCAACGCCAATTTGAGCGAATCCGTCAAGCACACCGTCAAGAATCACGTCGTCACTCTCACCGGCGAAGTCGACTCGCAAGCCAAACGCGGCCGCGCCGAAACCGTCGCCGCCGGCGTCCCCAACGTCCATCAGGTCGTCAACGAACTCCAGGTCAAGGCGCAAAAGGCCACTACAACGCAGTAGCGCCAACTTCTCTCAAAAACATCGCAATTTAGTCTTTTCCGCCCTCGCCAGGTCGCATATAATTGAGCGTCCCAGTCAGGAGCGAGTTACTAACATGCCGCGGTGTACCGTACAAGTCAAGATCGTGAATGGAAGTAATAACGAGTTTCGGGAAAAGGAAATCTACGTCTTCCTGCGCCAGGGAATCGCCCCCGCCGCCGTCCAGACCATCAGGAAAGGATCCACTCCGGTCGCCGTTTTCAACGTCGACTTCACTGACGCCAACCGCTTCGTCGTCGTCGGCGCAAGCGCGGCCGATCACCAGCAAACCGGCGTTTCCGGCATCGAACTGGTACCCAACGCCCTCGTATCCGCCCTGTTGATCCTCTTGCCGAAGCGCCCCGAGTTCGATTTCCAGCGCCTTCCCACCGGACTGAACGACTCCTCGCGCGCGCACTGGCGCCGCCTGCTGGCCGGCCCGAACGGCAACCTCGACAGCCTCAACCGCCTGCAATCGAAACACCTCGCCTGCCTCTTGAATATCTTCGCCGCCCTCGAAAGCGCCGGCCTCCGCGACGGCAAAGACCTCCTCGGCCAAATCCAGGAGATCAAGTTGGTCGGACCCGACCCGGGCCTCGACAACGTCCCCCGCTGGCAGGGAGTCCGCCAGGATCGCATCTTCGTGAAATGTGCCAAGGAGATCGTCGCCCAGATCGCCGCCGCGCGCGAATTCCGCCCCGAACCGGACCTCTTCAAACTGCACCCGCCCGCCGATAGCAGCTTCAAAGAGAACCTCTATCCCGAAGCCAACCTCCAGTTCTCCTTCGTCACCAAGCCCGATGAACTCGCAAAGCTCGGTGTCGCCGAAGAGGAGCGCGACAAAGTCGTCCTCGCCGACATCGATATGGATCTCTTCCGCGACGGATTGGCCCACATCTTCCTGGAAGTAATTCCGAACAGGGTGAACAAACTCCGCGACCCGAAAAAAGGCCTCACCGATCCCATGAAAGTTGGCATCGCGCGCCGCATGATCGCCGCCGCCAACCGCCACAAATTCGACCCGCCCTACGACATCGGACTCGGCTAACACGGTTTCCCAGTAACTGCACACTGCCCCCAGCGCCTCGCGGCCCCCGTGCCACGGGTTCCCGGCTCATCCGCGTGCACCGGCGACCATCGGCGGCGAAGGTTCTCTGGCCGTGCACACGGCCTCCTACCCGTCCACGCGGTCCATCAAATGCAAAAAGTTCCCCTCCGGCGTCACAAACCAAATCGTCGAACTCGGATCGCCCGCTACCGCCGCCTCGCCCTGAATCGTGCCCTTCACAACGAACAGCGTATCCTCTTCCAGCACTTCGACAACCGGCGACTGCGGCGACGGCTTCCCCGCTCGAACAGGCGTCGGATGCGTAATCACCTGCACGCTCGCTTCGCTGGTGGCAAGCTCGCTCTTCTTCGATCCCGCCCCATCCCCGCCTGTCGTCCCGCCCGCCGCTGCGCCCGTCTGATCCTGCGACCGCACCTCGGCATCGGTCGTCTCCTTCTGCGCCAAAATCGACCGCAGCCCAAACAGCTTCTTCACCATATCGAACCAGAACGGCGCCCCCAACGACAACAGAACCCAAGCCAGCAAAGCGCCCGGCATATGCTTCCCAAATTCCACGGTTGGGTTCAGGGCCGGCCAACCGTTCGCCGAACGCAACTCCGGCTTGAACCACCACTTCGACTCATCCGGTGAAAAATTCACGCCGAACACCGGAACCTCTTCCACCACGCGCTGCAGCTCAGCGAGTGCCTTCCCACTAGCCTCCCCTGCCGCCTGCTCGCCCTTCTGCTGCCCCGTCTCCCCTTGCTTCCCACCCGTCGCCCCAGCCGCCAACTCGCCCTTCTTCTGCCCCGTCTCCCCTTGCTTCCCACCAACCACCCCGCCCCCCTGCTCCAACTCCTTCTGCGCCGCCTCCAATGACTCCTTGCCCGCGATCCCCTTCGCCTGCTCCACTAAGTAAGTCCGGTAAGTCGAATCGTAAGACAACCACTTCATGATTTCGATCACGTCCAACTGCAGCCACATCGTAAAGAACAGCGCCAACATGCTCCCCGAAACCTTGGCGTGAAGGGAAAACGTATCCGCCACCCGCCGCATCGAGTTGTCGAACCACGCGAAAATCCGCGCCGTGTAATCCACCGGCGCTACTGCCGTCAATGCCCCCGACCGCCACCGGAACGCGCTCGCCCCCGGTTCGCTCGTCTCGTTCTCCATCGCCCGCAGCCGCAACTGCTTCAGAGTCGTGCCCGGATCGGCAATCCCCAATCTCGCCACCGAATCACGCACGCGAACCTGCAGCGCGTCCAAATACTCCCTCCCCCCGCTCGCAATCAACTCGCGATTCTGGCTCTCAATCGGCCCTTCCCCCGCCGCCCACTCCAGCAGAATCAGGCACAACTCCTCGCGTTCAATCACCGTCGAAGGATTCACCGGCGGCAGTGGCGGCTTCCCCTGCATGCCTCGAATCTGGTTCCGCGCCCATCCCGTCGCTAACCCAAACGGAGAACTCGCGCGCCCCGCCAGCGGATACCGCAAGATCCGGTCCGCAATATACTTCGCGTCCCGCTCCAGGTGCGTCCCGTCCAGCATGCGGATCAACTCGATCAGCCCATCGCGCAAACACCGCGCCCGCACATACGCGCTGTTCAAGTACAGTTGGTTCGCCGCCATGATCGCCGTCGTCACCGTCAGCATCACCACCGACAATCCAATCAGCACGTCCAGGTACTTCAGAAACGAGGTGTCCATGGCAATCCCTCACTTCACTTGGTAATCTGCAACACCTGCACCGACGCCGCTTTGTCCAGCGCCCACCGGTGCTCGCCCACCTTGCTCGCCGCCGCCGCCGTCACCTTGGCCTGAATCTCGCTCTCGGTCTGCTTCACAATCTCCACTTTGATGCCCGCGTCGGCCTCGCCGTTCTGATACGCGGCCACCGCTTTCACCTTGTCCAGCCGCTCGCCTTTGAACACCACTTCCTTCTCCGGATCGCCCGCCTTCAATGCGTTCACGCTCACCGTCAGCAACAGCGGAGCCGGTTCGGCTTCGGCCACCATCACCGTCTGCGTCGTGCCTACCTCCTTACCCGACGTCGTCAGCATGCTCCAAACATGCTCGCCCGTCTGCGCCCGCGCCGACGCCGAAACCGATGCCGTAATCGTGTTGTCCGCCCGCGTCAGCCCCTCCACCTTCACTTCCTTGTCTACCTTCCCGTTCTGTACCGCACTGAAACCGGCAATCAGGTCCGCCCGTTCGACCGTAAAGCTCACCTTCGCCGCGCTTGCGCCCTTGGTGATCTTCGCCGAATCCGTCTTCGCCAGCGCCGGCATCCGCTCGCTGATCGTAAACGAACTCGACGTCGGAATCTCCTCGCCCGACGCGCTGATCAGGTACACGTTGTAGTCGTCGTTGGGCAGCGAAAGCGCCATGCTCCCCGTGGCCCGCGAACTGTTCTCGCCCACCTTGATCGTCGCCTCCGCCGTCGCCCCGCCCGGCCCCTTTCGCAGCCTCACCTTCGCAATCCGGTCCAGATTCGCGCCCGACAAAATCAGATCCGCCGTCGCCCCCGCGTTGTTGGTCGACGCCGTAATCGCGTCCAACCGCGGCGCATTCAGGTTCACCCGCTCCACGTGCGAACCTGCCACCATCACGCCAATCCGTTTCTGGAATTTGGAAAGCGCCTTGCGGTCCGTCTTGTCTTTGAACAGCCGCTGTATGAACTCATCGCGCTCGCTTTGGTCGAGAAAGATACGCTGCGACGCAAACGCCACCACCATCGCCTGTTGCGCCTTGGGAATCACAACGCCCTGGCTCGATACCGAGTGGTCGTTCAGCCGGTTCAACTGCCGCACACTGAAATCCGGCATCGCATTCACCATCGCCGTCCGGAACGGCCCTTGAAAAATCGTCGTCGCCCGCGCAAAATCCGCCGTGAACAATAACGACGCCGACAACCCGCCCGCGATCGTGCCGACGGCCGTGATGGTGCTGATGATCAGGTTCCGCCTGTCCAGCATCTGCCCCTTCTCCGCCACCCCGCGCACCAGTTCCTTCGGCCGGCTCGCCACCGATAAATTCCCATCGATGGTCAGCCGCACATCCTGAAGAATAAAATCGAAATCGTTGCGTAAGTTGCGCACGTTCACCTGCACCACCAGATACATGTGCGCAAGCCGCCGCCCGAAAATATCGGAAACCTCTTTCCGGTCCAGCAGCGACTGCGAACAGGAAATGCCCTCTCCCCGTCCATCGGCGGCGTCCGGTTGATTGGGTGCCTCCAACGGGCATTCGAAATAAATCGAGTTCGCCGGAAGTACCCCGTAGCTTAGCGCCGACGCCGTATACGCGCTACCGTCCAAACTGTACTCCAGCTTGTACGCCCCCGTGCGCTGCGCGGGCAGTAGCGCCAACTCCGCCGTGAGCTTCGTTTTCTCCGCGCTCACAATCTTCATTGCCACCGGCTTCGCGTCGCCGTCCAGCAACATCCGCACGCCCTTGATCTGGTCCAGCCCTTCGCCCTCCACCGTCACCACGCGCACCACTCCCGGAACGCTTGCCGCGGGAGTGATCGATGCAAGTTTCGGAGCCGCCGGCGCCTGCGCGAACAACACCGTAATGGAAAACGACGCCCAGATGGAAAGCACGGCACGGACGTCGCGAAGTTGAACTCCCATATTCCCTCCCAGCAGCATTCGCCTCGGAAACCTGCCCGCACATTCGGTTACCGAATCCCCGAATTATAGTGGAATTTATCTAAGCTGGGAATGAGATTTCTAATAATTAAGTTCCCGCGCTCCACCATGCGCCCCCGTGCTCCCCGCCGTCTCGCCGTGCCTCGCATCGCCGCCCGCGCAGCACCTCGCGCATCGCCCCGCGCGACACGCCGCGCATCACCCCGCGCGCCCCCTCGCCCATCGCCCCGTCCCACCGCGCCCCCGAATGCGATACACTCCCCGCCATGACCACGCGCCGTCAAACTCTCCTCTCCCTCGCCGCCGCCGTCGCCCCCAGCCCCGCGCGCCCCGCCCACCACCCCACCGGCCGCGCCTAACTCGGCGACCACCAACACAACTCCCAATCCATCACCCCCGC
>CAYUZM010000407.1:3936-5750 GCA_964449665.1 uncultured Solibacteraceae bacterium | reverse complement strand
GCGCCGCGCGCCGACGGCGACGCCGACGACGACGATCGTCGCGCCGGAGCGGAGCTCCCCCGGGGCGCTGTACGCCGGCTCGAAGCCGGGGTGGTGCAGCGCGACGCGCAGCGAATCCCACGGCGGCAGCGCACGGAACTCGACGCGGCCCTCGGCGTCCGTGCGCACTTCGTCCCCCCCGTCGCTCCCCCCTCGTCCGCCCGTGGCGCGCACCGCACCGTCCGGGACCCGATGCCGCCGCGCCCACCGCCGTGTGCTTGCCTCCATAGTTCTCGCGCACGCCCGCCGCCGGCCACGCCAGCGCCAGATAATCCGTGCCCGTCCCCGTGCACGCCATCCCTGACTTTCCACTCCGCACCCCGCTCTCGGCCGCTGCCAGCGCCTTCGCCTCGCTCGTCAACGCCAGCACCTCCAGCGCCGCCTCCACCGTCAACGGCCGCGAACAACACACAAGTTGATTGATCGTCCCGCCCGCACCGTGAAAGTCCGCCGCATCGCCCACGCGCCGCGCGTTGCTCATGCCCACCGTCCCCACCGCCCACGCCCGACACTCGCCCTCCACGGCCTCGGACTCGACCCAACAATGCGCCCGCCGCGTCGTGAGAAATCCCACCGCGCCGCTCAAACTCTCCGCGCGCATCTGCCCCCGCATCCACGATGCCGGTTCTTCCAAACAAGAAATCTCGTTCAACTTCAAAAACAACCACGCCACCTGCGCCGTCTGCTGCCATCCGCCATTCACAATGGCCCAACTCAACACGGTCCACGGCTCACCAAACTCGGCCACCAGCCACCGCTCGCGCGATTCCAATTTGTACGGCTTCTCTACCACGCCCGCGACCACCTCGGCGGAAGCGTCTTCTCATCGCGCAACACCGCCGTCAAACCCTCCACATGCTCAATCTGCCGCCCATACAACCAAAGCAAATCCGAGAGCCGGTTCAAATAGCACAGCAGGTTCGGCTGTAACTCCAACCCGCCCTCCATCAAACTAACCACAAGCGTTGCCAAGCTTCTGCCCACCGTCCGTCCCACCTTCGAAGCCGATCCTTCCCGGTACAACACAAGCTCCGCGCCATCCACGGCGCGCCCCTGCGGATCACAAACTGTTCCTTGAATGGACTCCTGCCCGAGTCCGATTGTGGCGGCCATGCATATGCCTGCCGTCAGTGAGAAAAGCTGGTAAGGATTCATGTCCCCTGCCCCTCCTTCGAGAGCAAAGTGGATTCAGCCTTGTTGGCTGTTCCCAGGCAGGTCTTCGGACTTATGGGCTCCCTACTAGTCGCCACTTCCCAGTCTCTTGGCGAGGCCAGTGTATTTTGCGACGTTCGTTCCCAATTACCGCTGCGGGACAGTCCCGGATTTGCACCGGGTTCCCTTTTCAACGCCCCCGCGAAGGGACGTACCTTGGAAGATTCGAGCTTAGCAGATCGCTTACCCCGGCGCGATCTCGGTCAACTCAAGCGTGAGCACAGCACCGCACTTTGCGCACACCAGCTCTTCACTGGTCACCTCGCCGCCCACCATGTACACCGCCGTCGAATAGCACTTCACGCACGCCACAGTCGGATCGGCCGCCTCGGGCAACGGTTCCGGCGGCCTCACATCCCCAAGCCTCCCGCCCGTTGCATTTGTCACCGGTTCGAACGTCGTGTAACAATCCCCGCAAACATGATTGAAGCAGCAGTTCGGGGAACAGCTATACGAAATGTCCGAACCACCGCACTGCGGGCACGCAATCGCCAGCTTCCTTGTCGCGGGCATCGCTCCTCCACGCGCCACATACCCGCTCGGCTTGGCCCACCCCTTCGCCC
>CAYUZM010000407.1:0-3926 GCA_964449665.1 uncultured Solibacteraceae bacterium | reverse complement strand
TCGAGCTCCCCAGCCAGCGCGCCATCGGCGAAGCGCCCCGTAAATGTGAACCCCAAATTGTCGCCGTGCTCTTCCGTGTACGAACTCCGAATCGTCACCCTGTCGCCTTCGATCCGTCCCGATAAATCGCGCGAAATAAAATCGCCCTGATGCGTGCCCACAATCTGCGAACCCTCTTGCTTCAGGTGCAGCGCATGTTGCGTCGACCCCGCCGTGAACTCGATCGTCACATCCCACCGCCCCGTCAAATTCGTCGCCGGAGCCTGCGGCGCCAGCTTCGGCTTCGGCGCGCGCTTCTGCGAAAGAATCGCCACCACGCGATCCGCCACAATCTTGTCCTCTCCCGGCGCCATCATATACGCCGCCAGCGAAATCCCCGTTTCGCCCACCGCGCCGCCGCCCATTCGTCCACCGCCGCCGCCGCCCGCCAGCGCCACCCGCGGCTCCGTCGTATAAAGGATCTCCGTCAATTCCGCGCCAGTAATGTTCAGCTTGTCCGCGTTCCAACGAATGCTAAGCCCCGGAGTCCGGTTCGACAGCCCGCGCGGTTCGCGCACCGTCGCCGTCACCCCCTCCACCGTCTCCACCCTCGCCGCGATGTGGTTCATCCACCCCATCCATGTCTTCCACTCGGCCGCATGATCGCGCTTCACCCAAGCCTCGATCGCCGCCAGCATCCCAATCGCTTCTTCCTTGCCCACCTTCATCGCCCGCCCGTAGCCATGATGCGGCGCGCCATGAATCCACGCCGCCTGCACCAGGTCCTTCCGCCCCAGCAGCACGCCCGCGCATTGCGGGCGGCGATTGCCCTTCCCGCCGCTATGGGCCACCAGGGTCGCGCCCTTCTGCAAATGCACGCTCGGGATCGTCGGAATCTCCGCCGCCGCATCCACCAGCACCGGCACCTTATGCTCCTTCGCAATCGCCGTCAACGTCTCGAACGGCAGCGGATCGCGGTCCATCCCATCGCGAGCGAACACATAAATCATCGCCGTCTTTGGACCAATCGCCGCCCGCAACTCCTCGGCCGCGCTGATCTCCACGATCCGCACGCCCACTGCCCGAATCGCCGCGTCATACACATTGCGCGACTGCTTCGGAATAATCACCTCGTCCTTGGCAAACCCCGCCAGATTCGGAATGCGAACGTGCAAATCCGGATTCGCCCCCGCCACGCAAGCCGCCGTCGCGTGCGACATCGCCGCCGCGCACCCCGAAGTTACCGTCCCCCACTCTGCCCCTGTAATGGCCGCCAACCGAGCGCCAATGGCGTCGAATAACTCGTCCAACGGAACAAAGTGCAGCGCCGCCGCTTCCTTCGCCTGCCGCACCGCCTCTAACTCAAGCGAACCGCCAATCGCCGTCAACGTCCCCCTGCAATTGATCAACGGCCTTACGCCAATCGACTCATAGATCTTCGGCCCAATCGTCAACGCCTTCGCAGCCCCCTGCGCAGCCGATGTCGCGTCACTCACCGCCGTACCCTGCGCCGCCGCGCTCCCGCTCAACACCGACGGCGCCGCCACCCATCCCGCCTGCGCCAGCAACCCTCGCCGGCTCAGCCGGGGCAGGGAACTCGAAAGAAGGTGCTTCAGTTGATCCATCATACGCGCCATCCTAGCACCTCCCCAAGCTCGCGCCTAGATTCGCCCGCATCTATCTCATAAAAAATAAGTTATGTATCGTCAACTGAAAGCCTAGTATGTCAATAGGTATAGTCGTGATTTTCTTGTTGACATCTCCCCGCTCCCACCGTATTCTCATCCTATGATCTCGTCTGAACCCATCCGCCACACTCTCGGTTTGCGTTCCAGCGAGTGCTCCTGCTGTTGTTGTTGATCCCCTCTTTTCTGCTCAACCCCACATCTAGCCAACACCCCTGAGAGCGCCGCGTTCGGCGGCTTTCTGCAGTCGCATTACGCCCACGTGCGCCCGCGCCCTCCGGGAACCCACCACTGTTCAATTGTCGTGCGACGGCGCCCGCCGCCGTCGCAGGGAGAATACTCGTGCGCTCACTTACTGGAACTTACGTACTCACTCTATCTCTTTACATACTAGGCGGCCCAACGTCCGCGCCTGCCCAGCAATCCGCGACCCTCGCCGGAACCGTTCACGATGTCACCGGCGGCGTCGTCGAAGGCGCCACGCTCAGCCTGCACAACGAGCAAACCGGAGAATCGTTCGCCGCCGTCACCCAAGCCAGTGGGCTCTACACCATTCCACTCGTGAAGCCCGGCAACTACGCGTTGACCGCCGAGGCGCCCGGTTTCAAGCAATACATTCGCAAAGGCCTGCGCCTGGAAACCGGAGCCAGCGCCCGCGTCGACTTCCAACTCGAAATCGGCACCCTTGCCGAAAGCGTCACCATCGAAGCCGCCGCGCCCCTGCTCAACACAGATTCCTCTTCCATCGGCTCCGTCGTCCGCAACAGCAGCATCGCCAATCTGCCTTTGATCAACCGCCGCGCCGCCCAACTGGCCCGCTTGAACCGCTTCGTCGTCCAGAACGGAAACGGCTCCAGCTTCGCCATGGCCGGCGGCCGCGGCGACAACACCATGTGGACCATCGACGGCGGCAGCGCGCAAAACGTCCTGCTCGGCGTCGCCACACTCTCCTTCGACCCGCCTGTCGAAGCCCTTGAAGAGTTCAGCGTCGAGATTGCCAACTACAAAGCCGAGCTCGGCCGCAGCGGTGGCGGCTACGTCCAGATGACCACCAAGTCCGGCACCAACCAATGGCACGGCTCCGCCTACGAGTTCTTCCGCAACGACGCGCTCGACTCCCGCAACTTCTTCGCCGCCTCCAAACCCGCCCTCCGCTACAACCAATTCGGCGCAAGCCTCGGCGGGGCCATCAAGAAGGACCGCACCTTTTTCTTCGCCAACTACGAAGGCATCCGCAACAACCGCCAAAGCACCACGCTCGCGAGCGTGCCTTCCTCAGCCGAGCGCCGAGGCGACTTCTCCGCGCTCGCCACCGCCGTCCGCGATCCCCAAACCGGCCTCCCCTACGCCAACAACATTATCCCCACTACGCAGCTCGATCCCGTCGGCGCCGCCGTCGCAGGTCTCTACCCGGACCCCAACGTACCCGGCGCGCGCAGCCGCAATAACAACTTCCTCGCCAATCAGCCGATCGCGAATCCCACCAACACCGGCGTCCTGCGAATCGATCACAATTTCTCCGACAAAGACCGCATCTACGGCCGGCTCCTTGCCAACGCCAGCGACACCATCAACGCCCCCGTCTATCCCGTCGCAGGCGTCGATCCGTTCCACAGCGCCACCTACGGCACCTACTACAGCGCCGCCGCCAACTGGCAGCACTCCTTCTCGCCCACCACCACCCTCGAAGCCCGATACACTTACGAGCGCCGCAAGCACCAGGCTCCCAAGGCGGCGCCGATCAAGGCCTCGCGCAAAAGTACGGCATCAAGGGAACCAACGAGCGCTTCTTCCCGCAGATCACCATTCCCGGACTCACCGGCTTCGGCGTCAACAACGCGCACGAACGACTTCAGTTTCCCATTCGCGGCGATCACTACCTCGCCAGCGCCACACACATTCGCGGCGCACACACGCTGAAGTTCGGCGGCGAAGCCCGCCGCTCCACCAACGACGACGTCTGGTCCGGCAGCGGCGGCGGCATCTTCGCCTTCAATCAAGCCGCCACCGGCGACGCCCTCGCTTCGCTCCTCACCGGTTGGGTCCAAAGCGGCTCCCGCGCCGAAGCGCTTCTCATCCGCAGCCGCGCCAACACCGCCGGCTTCTTCATTCAAGACGATTGGAAAGTCACACCCAAACTAACCCTCAACCTCGGTCTCCGCTGGGACCTCGACACGCCCCGCCGTGAGCTCGTCGACAACCGCCAAAACTCCTTCGACCAGTTCGCCAGCACGCTGCTACGCACACCCGTCACCCAACAAC
>CAYUZM010000406.1:0-5751 GCA_964449665.1 uncultured Solibacteraceae bacterium | reverse complement strand
TGTCATGGCCACCATGCGCGAAGAGTTCGGCGTAGCCGCGCCAGTCGCCAAGGCGAGCGGCTTCATGGATCAGCTCGCCAAACTTGCCCCCGCCTTCACCCCCATCCTGGCCCCCGCCGTGTTGAAGCTACTCACGCCGGCCGGCCCGGCCGACGTTGCCGCGCCTGCAGGCGGTGGCACCCTCAATCCGGCCACGCCCGCGCAGCAGCCCTCGGACGCCGCCGCCCAGGCGCACCAGCAAGCCAACCGCAGGCTGGGCACGCTCATCCTGAATTGCCTTGACCGCGATCTGGACGGCGGCGACCTGGCTACCACGATCAATTTGCAATGGGGCGAGGAAGCCTACGACGGGTTGAAGTCGTTCGGCCGCGACGGCATCATATCCAGCATTCAATCGGGCGCGCCCGACCTGTGGGAAAAGATGGCCGGCCGAACCGAGCAGCTCAACACGCTGCTCGATGAATTTCTCACGGCGTTCGAATCTTCGGGGGAGCCGGATGTTTAAGGGCCTACTGCAAAAGATCGTGCAGAGCGCGGTGAATCTCACGCCCGCCTCAATGGCTGATTCGTTGCTCTCGCAAATGAAGACAGGCGTCCCGCCCGCGCAGGTTGCTCAAACCCTGGCCAACTTTCCAGGTATCCGTGAGCAAATTGGCGATGCCAACGTCGATACGTTTTGGAACTTCCTGATGAACGACCCGGAAGCCAAAAGCAGGATTCACCCGATGGACCGCGCCGCGCTCAAGAACTACATGGGCGAAGTGCTGAAACAAACCCGCGCGCTGATTGGAGATTTACCATGACCTTCACCTGCCCCATCTGCTCCCAGATCATCGTCACGGCCAAAGCCGGCCTGAATCCCGCGCCCGACACTCAGCTCATCAGCTCCGGACGCGAGCTGCAGTTGCACGTCATGCAATACCACCACGAGGCGACGGCGCGCTTGCTCGGTCTCTCCGCTCAATACAACCTCGCGCTCTTCCTAAAGCTGTTCACATCCACCGATTCCACCTTTGAAGAGCAACGGCAGCGGGTATACGACGCCGCGATCCGCACACTGACTGACCCGTGGCAATTTGTCACCAAAGGGCCGGAATCCGAAAATCAGCCTCCCACCCCCCTCCAGGTAGTCCGTTAAACGCGCTGATCGGTGCGTACACGCGGTATAAGAGAGAGGGGGTAGCCGAGTATGGGTATGAAAGCGGAATGGGCGAACCTGCCCAAACGGAAGTGTGAAGCGTGCGGAGAGGGGTACAAGCCCGCCCGCCCCGACCAGCGGTTTTGCAAAAGCAAATGCCGGATGGACTTTCACCGTTACGGTGGGGCCTTCCTCAAACTCAAGCCCATCATGGAAAAGCGCGTCGATCAACGCGTCAACCAGCGCATGAAAGAACTTGTCGGCACCCTCGAAGGACTCGTGCGGGAGAGCATAGCCGATCACATAAAGGTCGCGCAGAAGCCGCAAGTGTAATCTTTCGTACCAGAACAATTCCGCCCGGTTCTAAGTAAACCTTCCAACCGCACGGTTCCATTACGCCGCGTCAATCTGAGCATGGCACTTCGAGCGCGGCGCGGGCACTGGCACTATCGTTTCGTCCTACGAGGACACGAGTATTCCGGCAACACCGGCGAGCCCGCAACCGAAGAAACGCGCGGCGTGGCCGAGTTGTTTGAACGCCACACGCGCGCGCAGCTCGCCGCCCGGCATGAAATCGAGGACCGCAACCAGGGATTGAAGCCCATTCTGTTTCGCGATGCGGCGACCCTATGGCTGGAATGGGCGCGCGCGGAGTATCGCGAGCATGAGAACAGTTGGCGCCGTCTGTCGGTGAGCTGCACGGCGCTTTGCCGCGCCTTCGGAGATCGAATGGTGCATGCCATCGAGGCCGGAGACTTGGAGCTGTTCAAAGCGCGGCGCATCAACGCCGGAAGGAAACCGGTAACTGTGCGGCATGACCTGCATGCGCTTTCGACCTTCTTCCAATTCGCCCAGCGGCAACGCTGGTGTTATGGCAACGTGGTGCGCGAGATCAAGATTCCATCAGGCGCATCGGCCGTGCGAATGCGCGTGCTTACCGTTGAAGAAGAGCGCCGCTACTTCGCCGCCGCCGCATCGTCGCCAAAAGTCTACGACTACGCGCGGCTGATGCTGCTCACCGGCATGCGGAATACCGAGGCGCGGCTGCTGCGCGTGAGGGATTGGGACCCGGAGGCGCGGACAATCCGGATTGAGAAGGGGAAGACGCGCGCCGCACGGCGACTGCTGCGCGTGGTACCCGAAGCGGCATCCATCCTGGCCAGGCGCGCCGAGGGACGGCCGCCAGAGGCGTTTCTGTTTCCAGGTGGAAGGCCCACCAATCCGGCGACCAAGCTGAACAACCCGCACCTGCGCGCCTGCCGCCGCGCGGGCTTCCGGTTCCGGCTCTACGACCTTCGCCACACGTTTGCCAGCCGCGCCGCGGCGAAGGGGATGCCGCTCACGACGCTGGCGGCGATCCTCGGCCATTCGAGCTTGCGGTGCGTGATGATTTACGTGCACCCGAGCCAGGCCGACATGGACGAAGCGATGCTGAGGTTTGGACAGGTGGAGGCGGCCTAAATACGTCGCCACCTCACCGACCGAAAAAGGGAGCCCGGCTCACCAAATCAGCCCACACATGCACCGTTTTATCCGAGACAGCGGAAAACCGGTTGCTCATCGCAACGCAGTAACGATTACCGGGCGCAAGCTCGACTTCAAACGATCCAGCAGAGCGCTTCCCCTCGCTACTCCACAATAGGTTTCCAACCTGACCGTTGGCCCAATTGATCGCTTCAGCTTCCTGAGCAATCGCCATCTCGATATCGTTCCCATTGCCACCTGTCGCGCGAAACTGACCGTTGATAAAGACCGGGCGTCCCCGCGGAACACCAAAGCACAGATAGTTGCCCTCACGAGCTGGCACCCGTACGCGATGATTCAGTAGCCTACCCGTTTGCCACGCCAGCGCTTCCGTGGAACCGAGCGCACATAGTCCTAACACAAGTGATGCAAGTTTCATGGAGAATCCCTCGTGCACAGAATATCGGCATCGCGAACGAAGGGCTTTAGACGGAATTTGTTATGTGGGAAGGCTTACTCAACGGCAGTCCTTGGGTGTCGGACCTTAGTACCTTTTGGTCTGTTCAGGCTCTCGCAAAAGGTATACACTGATCCCCTGTGAGAGTGAGGCCGGTGGCTGTAACCACCGGCCTCGCGGCCTCACAAAATCAACACCATGCTGTCCGCTATGTACGCAGCACGATGGATTCTGCTCGCCGATCCTTTGGAGGCGCGGGGGGGAATCGAACCCCCGAATAAAGGTTTTGCAGACCTCTGCCTTACCACTTGGCTACCGCGCCGGAACTCCTAATAGTTTATCGCAAGCCGGCGGGGACTTCCACGAAGAGTCCATGAAGGTGGAGTCCATGCGGGTGGGCCTTGGGGCAAGGTGTGCGTCTAACGCCCCAATTGGTTGCGGCGAAATCCTACAGTACCGGGAAGGCACCGTGGATTTTGCCATGGCCTTAAAGTTGCAGTACATGAAGACGAGGCAACTAAACGATGGAAACCAAGATTCTCATACCAGCGATTGGCTGGGGCGTTTTGGCCCTGGCTGTCATCGCACTCGCAATCTACCGTATGGCAATCGGCTCACGCGAAGACGATCAGCTTCATCTGCGGCAGGCCGATATGACGTTGACGAATACGCAGTCGGCATTTGCGCACAAGCTGGAGCAGATTGACCGGACCGGGAAAACGCTCACCGTGATCGCGGTGGTGTATGGCGCGGCGCTGTTGGCCTGGGTCATACGGGACACGTGGGTGAACAGCCTGATTCCGCCGAAGTAGAATAAGGCGGCGTTTACCAGGAACTGTCCGGATTGAGGAGTTACCCATGCGCTTATCGAAGATCCTGTTGCCCGTCGATTTTTCCGAACGCTCGCTGGCGGCGGCGCGCTATGCGCATGCCCTGGCGATGCCGTTTCAGTCGGAAGTGATTATGGTTCATGTCGTCCGCCCGTTGGATTACGCGATGGGCGGGGCGGAACTGACCGGCGCCGTCGGCAGCGAATGGTACGCCACGCGGCTGGAGGACTGGCGCGCTCAGCTCGAGAAATTCCAGGCGAAAGAGTTCGAGGGTCTGCCCGTGAGGCGCATCGTGCTGGAAGGCAACCCGGCCGAGGAAATTGTGACTTTATCGCACCAGGAACAGTGCAGCCTGATTGTGATGCCCACGCACGGCTATGGGCCCTTCCGGAGGTTTCTCATCGGATCGGTGACGGCGCGCGTTTTGCATGACGCCGACTGCCCCGTATTTACCGGTACGCACCTCGACGAGAAGGCGCCGCCGGAGCGGTTGACGGTCAGGCGGTTGCTGTGCGCCGTCGATTTTGGCGCGCAATCGGAAGCGATGTTGCATTGGGCGAGCAATTTCGCCAGCGGCTATGGCGCATCGCTGCATCTGGTGCACGCGCTACCGGCGTTGAGCTCGGGCGAGGCGCGTTATCTGGACGAGGAGTTTCAGGTGGCCATCGCGAAGCAGGCGCGGGCGCAGGCCGCCAAACTGCTGGCGCGGCTGCAACTGGACGGCGAAGTCATCATGGAGCACGGCGATCCGGCGCGGGTGGTGCACGATGCAGCGAAAACAACGGGCGCCGACCTGGTTGTGATTGGGCGCCATGTGGACGCGGGAATCCTCGGCCGGCTTCGCACGCACGCCTACGCGATCGTGCGCGAATCGCCTGTGCCCGTTATTAGTATCTAGATCCAGAAAGGACCAGCCAATGTTCCGCTTCGATCAACTGATCAACTCGCACATGACCGTTCGTGAGGTCGTGCAGCGCTGGCCGGAGACCGGCGAAGTCATCGAGCGATTCGGTTTCCGCAGCGTGTGCCATGATTGTGATTTGCAGACGGTGGCACGACGGCAAGAGCTGCCGGTGATGGACGTCGTCACGGCTCTCAACGTCGCCGCGTTCGGTTCCGACGCGCAGGCTCGTTAGCCCGCCGCCTGCGGGCAGGCATGAGCGAAGACCATCGCCAGGACAGTTTTCTCGACAAACCAGGGGCGCTCGACCCTCTCTTCGAGCCGCGCTCGATTGCTGTCTTGAGCGGCGGGATTGAGCCGGACGAGACCGCGCGGCGGCTGCTGGAGCAGTTGCGGCAAGGCGGTTTTGAGGGCGATGTGCGCGCGGAGTTGAGCGGCGCGCGGACTGGGACCGACCTTGCGCTGATCACCGCGCCCGCCGGACGGATTCCCACGGTGTTGGCCGAGTGCGCGGAAGGCCATGTACGGTTCGCCGCGCTGCTGGCGGCGATGCCCATGGGGAACGCTCTTCCCAATGTGCCGGTAGGGCTTGTGCGTCCGCGGATCCTGGGGCCAAATTCCATCGGGTTGTTGCGCCCATGGATCGGGCTGCACGCGACGACGTTTCCCGTTACGCCGCGGCGGGGCACAGTGGGATTTCTCACGCAAAGCGGGGCGCTGGGCGCGGGCATTCTCGACTGGAGCGTGCGGGCCAACGTGGGGTTCAGCGCCTTCATCAGCCTGGGCACCATGTCCGATATCGGCTGGGGCGATCTCATCTACCGGTTGGGCGACGACCCGCACACGCGCTCGATTTTGATCTACATGGAGTCGATCGGCGAAGCGCGGCCGTTCCTTTCGGCGGCGCGCGAAGTCTCGTTGAGCAAGCCGATCATTGTGTTGAAGGCGGGGCGTACGGCGG
>CAYUZM010000405.1:0-5752 GCA_964449665.1 uncultured Solibacteraceae bacterium | reverse complement strand
CATCCAACCCGAACGGATAACGTTGCGGCTGCAATGACCGCCGCACACACTCCCCAGACTCGATCCGCGCGCCCGCATACTCCATCCCGCGCCGCCTGGCCGGAATCTCCTCGGCCGCGAAAATCCCCCAGCGGTGAATCTTCGACTTCCGGTAGGCCACCGCAAACCGCATATGCCGCCGGTCCAGCTTCGGCACCCGGTCCGGTCCCGCCGGCATCACCACCTCGCGCACAAACGCCGTCAACCCCGCCGCTCGATTCCCCACCGTGCCTCAGCCCCCAATAATCGTCGTGTTGCCGCCGCCCTTGGCAACCGCGCCGCCACCGCCGTGTCCACCTCCATCGACGCCCTTCACGTTTCCCCCCGTCGCGCCGCCACCTCCCGCGCCACCCGCCTTTCCACCCCCGCCCCCGTCATACGACATCTGCTTCACGGCCGACGCCGCCGCCTCCGCCGCCGTTTGAATGATCTTCGCGAACGCGCCTCCCGCGCCGCCCGGCGCCGCTGGCGGCATCGGCATCTTGACCGGGTCGATGGTCTTGCCACCCTCGCCCGCCGCCTTCGCCGCCCTTTGCGCCACCTCCGCAACCTTTTGGGCCAACGCGCCCATTCCATATGCGGCACCCGCGCCCGCCGGCGTACCGGGCACCTGATATCCTCCTTGCGGCACCTTCAATCCGGCCTGCTTCGCAGCCGCCTCGGCCGCCTTCATCGCCGCCTCGGCCGCTTTCTGAACCGGTCCCAGCATCCCGCCGCCGCCCGGGGCATGCTTACCCCCCATGGCGGCTTCCTCAATCGCCGTTCCCGCCGCTTGCGCCGCCGCCTTACCCACGCCGGCCACCTTGCCCGCCACGCCCGGCAACGTGCTTTCCGGCCACTTGCCTGTCTTGGCGGGTCCCGTCTTCCATCCCGGCGACACCGGCCCCGCCACCCCGCTCGCCGCCGCCACCGCCGCCGCAATCGCCTCGGTGATGCCGTGTACGATCGCCTGGTTCGCCGCATACTTCCCCGCCGGAACTTTCTTCGCCCCGCCGCCCCCATACGACGGCAGCGGCATCGGCAAATTCGGATACGGATCGTAGCTCTGCAACTGCGCAAGCGCCGGCCCGCCCGGATCCACCCGCCCGTCGCCCTTTCCAGACTTCGCCATCTGAAATCGTCGAATCGCGGCCATTGTCAGCGGACCCACAATGCCGTCCACCGCCAACTCCGCCACCGGTCCGCCCGCGCCCTTCGGCACACAGTTCAACAAATACTGCACCGTCGCCGCGTCGGCGTAGGCATTCGCTCCGCCCGCCCCGACGGACCTCTTGATCTTCTTCGGCACTGTTCCTCCCAACCGGCTCTCCGGTCGCCCCCTGCTACCTCATGTTCTGAATAACCGACTTCGACATCTCGTGTTGCGCCTTCATCATCCCCTCAATCATGTTGAATGCCTCGGTCATCTCCTTCATCGCCTGCTGTGCACGTAGCGCGCTCACCTGCATCCACACGTCGTTGATCGCCCGGTTCATATCGAAGCCCGGTTTCGAGGCAACGTCCTGAATGATCTTCTGCAGCGTAGCGATGAAGATTGCCTTCTGCGCCGCCGTCGCCAATCCGCCGATTGCGCCGCCGGCCGCATAGCCCCCGCCGCCCCCGCCATAGCCGCCGCCGGCTTTCCCCCCACCGTAGCCACCCGCCTGGCCGCCATAGCCACCGGCCCCCTGACCACCGTAACCGCCACCCGCCTTCCCGCCACCGTAGCCGCCTGCCTGACCGCCATAGCCTCCGCCTGCCTGACCGCCTCCAGAGACGCCGCCATAGCCACCGCCCGCTTTGCCTCCTCCATATCCCGGCGGCATCGTCTTCCCGCCCTGCGGCATCTGTTCAATCATCTTCCTGATCTTCTCGCCAAGCCCCCCTAAGCCAGACGGAGGCGGCAGAAATCCCTTCGGAAGCCCCGGCTGGATGCCCTCGACCGCTTTCTTGATCTGGTCCGCAATTCCCCCCAACCCCATTCCCTTAGGCTTCTTCATTCCTCCATCGAGCATCTTGCCGATATCGTCGAGAATCCCCGACTGCTTCAGCAATCCTCCCACTGCCGCTCCCGCCGACCCAACCGGGTTGGCCACCGCTTTCAGCACCTCGCCCATCCCCGGGCCCTGAAAGATATCGCCGATACCGCCAAACATTCCCATCTCTGTTTCCTCCTGATCTGCCTGCTGCCACACTCCGGATATCGAACCTGCGTAATCTCACGTCGCATTGTGTCAAAGTTTCTCGCCACCGTCTCTCCCGTTTCGCGATACACTCACCTTTTCCCATGTCAGAATCCCGCCCCGCCCTCACCCTCACCCAATGGCTTATCTGCATCGTCGCGGCCATCGGATTCGCTTTCGACATCTACGAAATCCTCGTGCTGCCCCTCATCGTCGGCCCCGCGCTCGGCGATCTCGGCGGCATCAAACCCGGCACGCCCGAATACGCCAACTGGGTCTCCCTCCTCTTCTACGTCCCTGCCATTGCGGGCGGCTTCTTCGGCCTGATCGGCGGGTATCTGACCGACCTCTTCGGCCGCCGCCGCGTCCTCGTCTTCAGCATCCTGCTCTACGCCTTTTCCGCAGTAGCCGCCGGCTACTCCACCTCGCTCGAAATGCTGCTTCTCTTCCGCGTCACGACCTTCGTCGGCGTCTGCGTCGAATTCGTCGCCGCCGTCGCCTGGCTCGCCGAACTCTTCCCCGATCCCAAGCAGCGCGAATCCGTCCTCGGCTATACGCAGGCCTTCTCCTCCATCGGCGGCATCATGGTCACCGGCGCTTACTACCTCGCCGTCACCTACGGCGAATCGTTCCCCGCCATCCACGGCGCGCACGCCGCCTGGCGCTACACCTTGATCAGCGGCGTCATCCCTGCCATCCCGCTCATGCTCATCCGCCCCTTCCTGCCCGAATCGCCCGAATGGGCTCGCAAAAAAGCGGAAGGCACGCTCAAGCGCCCCTCCATCGCCGCGATCTTCGCGCCCCGCTTCTCGCGCACCACCTGGGTCACCATGCTCATGTTCGCCATGAGCTACGGCGCGGCCTTCGGAGCCATTCAACACATCCCGCGCATCGTCCCCGGCCTCCCCGAAGTCGCTGGCCTCGCCCGGCCTCTGCAACAGAAAATCGTCAGTTCCGTGCAAGCCTGGCAGGAGATCGGCGGACTCTGCGGCCGCGTCCTGCTCGCCTTCCTCGCTGTGCGCATCGCCTCGCGTCAGAAACTCATCCGCCTCTTCCAGATCCCCGGACTCATCGTCTTACCCGTAGTCTTCTACTGCTTCGCCACGCAAAGCCTGGAACTTACTAAGTACGGTATCTTCTTCTGCGGCTTCCTCACCGTCGCCCAATTCAGTTTCTGGGGCAACTATCTACCGCGCATGTACCCGGTCCACCTCCGAGGCACCGGCGAGAGCTTCGCCGCCAACGTCGGCGGCCGCATGATCGGAACCTCCTTCGCCGCCGTCACCGCACAACTCGCCACCACAACGCCAGGCGCAACCCCCTTCGCCAAACTCGCCGTCGCCGCCGCCATCGTCGGCTTCGGCGTCTACCTGGTCGGCCTCATCGCCAGCTTCTGGCTCCCCGAACCGGGCCCCAAGGACATTGAATAGACCAGCGAGACAGACCTCCCGGTCTGTCGTGTGCCGCTTCCGCCACACCTTCTCGGGCCTGGGCCGCGTCAACCCGGCGGAGCTGGTCGCGCCTGGGCCGCGTCAAAACTGCCCCCGGCACCCTGATAAAATCCCACCCATGCACAAGCTCAACCGCCGCGAACTCACAGGCGCGGCGTTCGCCGCCATGGCCGCCCCCACGGCCCTGCAGGCCCAAGCCGCCTCCATCACGCACGGCCCCTTCCTCGGCCACGTCACCTCCACTGAAGTCCACATCTGGGGACGCACCGCCCGCCCCGGCGAATTCCGCATCCGCTACGGCGTCGAAGCCGGCAAACTCGATCAACTCTCCGATCCCGTCCCCACCACGCTCGATCACGACAACGCCGCCTGGGCCAAACTCACCGCCCTCAAGCCCGGCACGAAATACTTCTTCCGTCTCGTCGCCGGCCCCTCGCAGGAAGGCTCGCCCGATCACGACGGCAGCTTCCACACCATCCCCGATGCCGCCCAATACCGCGGCGCGCTCAATCCCAAAGGCCTGTTCAATTTCCGATTTCAGTTCGGCTCCTGCGCCAATCAGAAACCCGGCGCCGGCATGGGACCCACTCTGCCCGCCTACCAAACCATGCGCCGCCAGCTCAAAGACAAGGTCCTGTTCGCCGTCATGAACGGCGACTGGCTCTACGAAGACAAGCGCGACTTCCCCGTCCCGTCCTGGTGCCAGCAAACCGGCTGCCCGCCCGCTTCCATTCCCGGCATCCTCAAGCTCGCGCCCTCGCTCACCGGCGTTTGGGAGAACTACAAGTTCTTCCTCGAACGCGGCGTCAACATGGCCGCCTGGCACAAAGAAGTTCCCGGCTATTTCACCCCCGACGACCACGAGATCCTGAACGACGTTTACGGCACCGCCACCGCCGGCAACCAGAACCGCCGCGCCGTCTTCCGCGACATCTCCATCCGCGCCTGGCACGACTACATCGCCGGCAGCAATCCCAACGCCACCTCCACGCCCACGCACTTCGGCTCCGCCTCCTTCCAGGCAGGCAGCGATGTCCTCACCGATCGCTCCACCGACTTCACCAAGCTCAAACTCTCTGAACTCTCCAACCTCCACGTCCACTACGGCGGCCAACTCGCCGGCGTCGATGCCGCCCGCCTCGACGACTCCGGCGGCGACCCCAACATGGGCATCTACAACGTCGTCGAAGTGCTCGACGCCCACCGCTTGAAAATCTCCCCCGGCGCCCGCGCCACCTCCGAAAGCCCCTACTCCATCGGCCGCCACTCCTATGGAAAGTTCCGCGTAGGCAACGTCGAGGTCTACCTGCTCGACGTGCGCAGCCTGCGCGAAACCTTCGACACCAAAGACCCCATGAGCCGCGGCCTCTCCATGATCGGCAAATCGCAGCGCGAATGGCTCATGCGCGAAATGAAGGCCAGCGACGCCGACTTCTTCTTCCTCGCCTCCACCGTCAATCTCATGATTCCCCACGTCGGCAGCCCCGGCTCCACCGGCCCCATCGAAGGCAAGGACGACGCCTGGACCGCCTTCGTCGAAGAACGCGAAATGCTCATCAAGTTTTGGGAGTCGCTGAACAAACCCGTCATCGTCATGACCGGCGACCTCCACAACAGCTTCGCCGTCAAGGTAACCGACAAGGTGTGGGAATTCTGCTCCGGCCCGCACAACTCCGCCAATCACCCGGCGCGCAGCGAAGGCGGCCGCCCGCCCAACGGCCCCTTCAACTCGCGCGGACGCATGTGCGATATCCGCTGGTCCACCTACTTCCGCAACGACGTGCCCGCCAACCTCCGACGTAAGCCCGTCTACGCCGTCGCGCAGATCAACAACGTCTTCGAAAACCCCGACGGCTCGGCCACCAAACGTTGGGTCGCCTTCGACAAGCCGCACCTCGTCATCCAGTATTACGACGGCCTCTCGGGCGATCTCCTCTACGCCGAATCGATCCACGCCTGACCGGCCGGCGCCGCGAACACAGCGCGCGTGCGTGCATAAATTAACGATCCTACGCTTGCTCCCGCGCGCTTCGCCGTGGTATCAACGTCCATGGTTAGACTTGCTTCTCTCTTATTGCTCTCAGTCTGTCTGATCCCCTC
>CAYUZM010000404.1:0-5759 GCA_964449665.1 uncultured Solibacteraceae bacterium | reverse complement strand
CCGGCGTCCCGCAAGGCACTCTGTCGCCCAAATTAGCCGGCGAAAGCAAGATCTACCCGGGACTCAAATACGACTGGTGGACCTATGTCCCGGCCCAATACGACGGTTCCACGCCCATGGCCGTCATGATCTGGCAGGACGGCCAGGGCCACGTCCAACGCGAAGGAGCCTCGCGCACCCTCAACGTCATCGACAACCTCACCCACGAGAAAAAGATTCCCGTGATGATCTCCATCTTCATCAGCCCCGGCCTGGTCGGCGAGCAACGCTGGCGCTCCATCCAGTACGACTCGGTCAACGACACCTACGCCCGCTACCTGCGCGACGAAATCCTGACCGAAGTGGCAAAAAAGTACAAGATCCGCCCCGACGGCTACAGCCGCGCCATTGCCGGCAACTCCTCCGGCGGCATCTGCGCCTTCAACGCCGCCTGGTTCATGCCCGATCAGTTCAGCCGCGTCCTCAGCCGCATCGGCAGCTTCACGTCCATTCAATGGAAGCCCGGCGTGCTCGATGGCGGCAACGTCTACCCGAACATGGTGCGCAAACAGGCCAAACGCAATATCCGCGTCCACATGACCGACGGCAATGAAGATCTGGAAAATAGCCACGGCTCCTGGCCCCTGCAAAATATCCAACTCGCCAACTCTCTCAAGATGCGCGAGTACGATTTCCACTTCTTCTTCGGGAACTCCCAGCACAACGGTTCGCAGGGCAATGCCGACCTGCCCGCTTCGCTGGTCTGGCTGTGGCGCGATTACGATCCCGCCAAAACCGAGCAGGTCTACACCATGGACCCGGCCGAGAAGTCGAAGCCCTACTTCCGCGTAGCCGCTCTCAATCGCGAATAGGCGTCTCCCGCGTCTGATTCGTGTTTTTGTGAAATCCCAGCATCATCGGTTGACTTTAGCGCTCTAGTGGCTTAGCATTTCCTAAACCGCGATCCGGATCGGTGCTCCGCGCGCGAAACTTCCGCGGGCGCCGGTTCTCAGGGGGCTAGGACCCTCCAACTGGTCGCCTTACTTTAGCGCTAGAGGATGGGTGAGATGAATCAACGATTACTTCCGCGCGCGGCTGCCCGCGCAATCATGGCCGCTGTTGCCTTGCTCGCCGGCGGCCCGTATGCGGACGCGCAATCCATTACCGGTTCGCTTGCCGGATCGGTCGCCGATTCTTCCGGGTCGGTCGTTCCAGACGCCACCGTGAAGCTCACGAACGAAGGCAACGGCCAGGAACGCGTGGGCGTGACCGAGTCCAACGGCGACTTCGTCTTCCCCAGCCTTGCGCCGGGACGCTACACACTCCGCGTCGCCGCCACCGGGTTCCGCCCGCACGAACGCAAAGGCAACGTCGTGCTCACCGGTCAGCGCCTCGCCGCAGGTGTCATCACGCTGCAGGTCGGCGAAGTGACCGAAACGATATCGGTGGCCGCCCAAGGCGTGGGCGTGCAAACCGAATCGTCGAACACCGCGTTGCTCGACAGCCGCCAGGTGGCCATGCAAGGCTTGCGCGGCCGCGACCCCATCTCCATGCTCCGTCTGCTGCCCGGCGTCGAACAGGGGCGCATCAGCGACATGCTCGGCGGCAGTTTTGGTACCGCCGTCCCGCGTTTCATGGGAAAGGACAACAACACGATCTACGTGGACGGCGTCAACGGGGGCGATAGCGGAGGCGGAGGCAATTTCAGCGGCGCCGTCAATCCCGAAGCGATCGAAGAGATCAGCGTGAATATGACCAACTACTCCGCCGAGTACGGCCGCGGCGGCGGACCGCAAATCAACATCACCACCAAGGGCGGCGGCCAGCAATATCACGGCACGGCCTACTGGTTCAAACGCCACGAGATGTTCAACGCCACCAACTTCTTCAATAACGCCGTCGGCCTCCGCAAACCGCGCGTCCGCTTCGACAATTTCGGGGGCACGCTGGGCGGTCCCATCCCTATTCTCAAGCGCGGCGGCGAGAACACGCTTTTCTTCTTCTACTCCTATGACGATACGCGCACCCAGCGCACGGAAGCCCTTCGCCGCTACACGCTGCCGACTCAACTCGAACGCCGCGGCGACTACTCGCAGTCCCGCCTGCCCAACGGCTCGCTCATCCCGGTGCTCGACCCCGCCAACGGACAGGCGCCCTTCCCCGGCAACATCGTTCCCGCCAGCCGCCGCGATCCAAACGGCGCGGGCATCTTGAACATCTTCGCCGAACCCAACCGCCCCGGCCAGGTTGGCTACAACCACGTCACCGAGTGGGTCATGCCCCACCCGCGCCGCCAGAACCTTTTCCGCATCGACTATCGCCCCACAGCCAACGACACCATCAGCTTCAAGGGCTCCACTTGGTATCTCCACCAGCAAGGCTTTGAAGCCCCCGGAAGCGTCACCGGCAACGCACGATGGGGACTCGTGGAAGCGATTTACGATTTCACCACCGACATGGCCACCGCCAGCTACACCAAAATCCTCAGCCCGCGCCTCGTGAATGAATTCATGGCGGGTATTTTCTATAGCACCGAGAACGGACCGCCCGTGGACGACGCCGCGCTCGCCCGCCTCCAGCGCCAGACCTACGGCCTCCAGAATCTGCCGCAGCTCGCCCCCGCGAACAACCCCTTGAATCTCGTGCCTATGGCGCAATTCAGCGGCCTGCAGCACAATAGCTTCAACGCCGCTCAGATCAATTTCGATCAGCGCTTCCCGCTTACCGGCTACGACACCGCGCTTACGGCCAGCAACAAGCTCACCTACGTCCACGGCGCGCATACTTTCAAGGCGGGCATCTGGTGGGAAAAGGCCGCCTTCCGCCAGGCGCGTGCGTCGAACTTCACCGGAGAATTTCAGTTCTCGCACAACTCCGCCAATCCGCGCAGCGCCAACTTCCCATTCGCCAACGCCTTCCTCGGTCAATTCAATACCTATAGCGAGTCGATGGGACGCGTCGGCGACAACCGCGTCCAAAACACCGTCGCCTGGTTCGTCCAGGACACCTGGAAGGTGACTCCGCGCCTTACGCTCGACATCGGCGTGCGCATGTATCACTGGGGCCGCGACCTGCAACAGGGCGGGGAAGCGTCGTCGTTCAGCTTCGATCGCTTCGATCCGCGCTGGGGTGGCAATGCTCCCGTGCTTTTTCAACCCGTCGCCAACGCCCAGGGAACGCGGTTCGCCCAGAATCCGCTCACCGGCGCGCTGCTGCCGACCAACTATATCGGCACCATCGTGCCCGGCACGGGCTATTCCTGCATCAAACCGCAATCGCTCGAGAACCCCTGCATCATCAACGGCATCGTGCTGCAGGAAAACGGCAATTACGTCTCCGGCGGCCGCGGCTTCGTGGAACCGCTGGGGATTTTCTACGACCCCCGCTTCGGCCTCGCCTGGGATATCTTCGGCAAAGGCAAGACCGCCCTCCGCGCCTCATGGGGCACTTTTCACGTGGCCGCCTCAGGAGCCGACCGCAGCTTCAACTTCCGCCAGGGCGGACCGTCCTACGAGTTCACCAACCAGGTTGTGTTTGGTGACATCCCGACCATGCTTACCGCCATTCCGGTCACCAACCCGAGCGACGTCGAAGGCACCGAGCGCACTCGCAAGAAACAATTGAACTACCAGTACTCGCTCGGAATTCAACACGAGATCGGCCGCCAAACCGTGGTCGATCTCTCCTACGTCGGCAACACCTCGCGCCACAATCCGCTGAACTGGAACTCCAATCTCCTCGCGCAAGGCGTCCGGTTCATCCCTTCCAACCGTGATCCCAGCCAGGCCCCTGCTGCGCCAAACGCGGCCAGCCCACGCGCGTTACCGGACAATTTCCTGCGCCCCATCCTCGGCTTCTCCGACATCACCGTCACCGGCAACGGCGGCACCGATCACTATGACTCCCTGCAAGCCCAGGTCACCCGCCGCTTCACCGGTGGCCTCGAACTCGCTACCGCCTACACCTTTCAGAACGGCATCCAGAAGGAGTGGTATCAACAACTGAAGTTCGCCCGCGTCAACCGTAACACTGCGATTCAAACCCACGTGCTCAGCCTCAGCTACGTAATCGACGTTCCGCGCGGCAGCCGCTTGGTTCCTGGAATCGTCGGCAAGACCGTGCTCGACAACTGGCAGATCTCCGGTGTGACGACGCTATCGAGCGGCTTCCCCGCCGACGTGACGTTAGCCACCACCGACAACTTCGATTTCAGCGGCGGCGGAGAGACCTGCGGTGTACAGCAGACCGGCCCCGCGATCCTGTCCCGGGGCGAACGCAATGTGTCCAAGTGGTTCGACACTTCCGTCTTCCGCCGTCCCAGCGGACGCGGCGACATCGGCAACAATTGTTCGAACTACAAGTTCAGGCTGCCCGGCATCAATAACTGGGATATATCGCTGTTCAAGAACTTCCCTGTCGCCGAGGGCAAGAAATTCCAACTGCGCTGGGAGATGTACAACGTCTTCAACCATACGCAGTTTGAGACGGTGGACAGTACGGCGCGGTTCGATCCATCGGGTGCGCAGGTAAACGCCAACTTCGGACGCGTTACCGGCGCGCGTCAGGAACGGCGTATGCAAGTAGCGCTTCGGTTCAATTTCTGAACCGCGCCTCAGAGTATTTGTGGAACCGGGCTACTCGTCGCCCGTGTCGTAGTCGCCGCCCGGTTCCAGGCTGACTTCCATGTTCCCGTGCGTCTCCAGCGCATAGATGACCGGCGAAACCATCTTCCGCGCCAGCAGCAGAACCACCGTCTGCTCGGCGCCCTTTTGGTCCGTATACGTCAGCGTCAGCGTGCGGTTCTTGTTCTCGCCGAATACGCTCAGGCCCTGGATCCCCGGCAACGACGGTAACGCCGGCAGCAGCGGCAGTTTGACCTTTTTCTTCGGTTCGCTCGCCTTCGCCGCGGCCGCTTTGTCCACGAACTCCTCGCGATAGCTCGCCGAGCGCACCTTGTGCAACGGAATCACAATCTCGCCGTCTTTGGACAGGAACTGCAATTCATTGTATTTGGGCTGGAAAAGATGGCCCTCGCTCTTCTCGGGCACGTCGCGCACCGTGCCGCTCAAGTACATCACCTCGGAGCCGCGCACCTTCGCCGCCAACGGCAGCGTGGCACACAAACTCAACGCCAATACCCAGCAAATCCCCAGCACAGTCCGACGCATGTTTCCTGCCTCCGCTGGAACCATCGGCGTTCTCGCCGGGAAACTTTATCCGCCGCCCCGCCGCCCCCCGCCCCGCCGCCACGCTGTCCAGCAGCCCCCCAGGCCTCCCGCCCCGCCGCTCATCGCGGCGCGAACCCCAAATCCTCGTAGTACGCACTCGGCCGCTCAAAGATGGGCCGCCGGAAAAACTGCGCCACGAACGGGTTTACGTCCGGAATCTCGTCGCCCGTTCCCGTCATGTATTGCAGCGCCTCGCCCTGCGCCGCAAAGCCGATTACCGTCGCCGAAAGCGGGCCGATGCCCGCCAGATACGCGTGCGGATTCTGCGGCAGGCTCGACACCTGGGCCAACGCCAGATCGTGCCGGTAAACCGAGGTCGCCTCCAACATATTCGCCGACCGGATGAGCAGCGAATTCGACGGGTTCGGCACCGTTTCGTCGCCCCGCGCCATCTGGAACAGCGTCCGCTTCACCGGCACCCCGGGCAGCGTCGCCGACTTCAAGTGCGGCGCAAAACTCGCCGGCGCTCCCGGCGCCTCCAGCCACTCCATCTCGGCGATGACCGTCTGCCACCGCGCCAGCAGCGGGTTCTCCACCACACGTACCGCTTCA
>CAYUZM010000403.1:0-5763 GCA_964449665.1 uncultured Solibacteraceae bacterium | reverse complement strand
CGGACAACCAGCGTGCGCCGACGTCGAGCGTGCCGTTGAAGTTGCGCTCGGTAGCCGGCGCCGGTGACTCCGTGCCGGATTCGGATTTCGTTTCCGGCTTTGCCTCGGCCGTGGGAGCCGCTTGCGTGTCTGGCTCGGGCGTGGTTTGCGATTCTGCCGCCGGAGCCGCAGCGGGCTTGGCCGCCTCCTGCGCGAACAGGGCCACACTCAGGAGGGCACCGGATATGAGTAGAAGTGGTTTTCTCATTGTGGTTACCTGAGTAGCGACCGGTTCACATGAGAACCGTGAATCTTCATGTGGCACGTCGTGCAGTTGGCATAGCGGGGGCTGCGCACGTCATGGAAAGCAGGTGGAATGCCGCCTACCAGCCTTCCCGCCGAGGCGCCCGTTGCCGATTGGCTGGCAATGTTCGAATGGCACTCCAGGCACTGCAGTCGCACCTCGGGCCGCGTCAGCATGCGCGGATTCGTCGAACCGTGCGGCTCGTGGCAGCTCGCGCATCCCTCCGTGCGCACCGGCGCATGCTCGAAGGCGAACGGACCGCGCTTGTCCGAGTGACAGCGGAAACATCCCGGCTCATTGGCCGAGGCGAACTTCAAATTCGCCTTCGCCGCCGTTCCGTGCGGATTGTGGCAATCCAGACAGGACATGCCATTGTTGCCCGCTGAAGGCTGTGTCGAGAGGGGATGCGCATGGGGCTTCTGGAAACTCGCCAGTGCATTCAAGTGGCACGCCGTGCATTGCTGGTTGATTGCCGCATTGCGTCCGCTTAACGCAACCTCGCGCGGCTTGTGCACCGAGTGGCAACTCGTGCACGCAATCGCGCTACGGGCGTGCCCGCTATCGATCCGCCCCACATGGGTCGGCTGATTTCGATGGCAAGACAGGCACAATTTATCGGTCTGAGACGGCGCCAGCTTCGCCGGCTGGCGGATATCCGCCGCCGCCATCGATTCTGCGTGTTTTGACCCAGCACCGTGGCAACTCTCGCAGGCCTTCTGTTCCCACTTCCGCTTCTTGTCCGATTCCAGGCGGTAGTGCGGGTTCTTTTTGAAGGTATTAAAAATATCTTCGTGGCAGGCCTGGCACGTTTCCGAGTTCACATACGTGGGCTTGGCATCGCCCTCTTTGGCCTGTTCAGCGGCGGGTTTGGCTGGCTCCTGGGCGAATAGCGGCACCAACAGGAGCGCTGGCAGCAAGACAAGTTTTCTATTCATCCGAGCTTTCGACTCTCACTACTCTCATCGAAAGGAGTGCACGCTTCGGGCCAATCGAATCACCCTCATTCTCATCGTCCCTGAAATTGAATGCCTTCACGCGATTGTGCCCCGGCCGGCGCCCCCATGCAACCCGGGATTTCCGCCACCAGCCGTGATAGGCTCTATTCAATTCCATGTTCAAGCCGATTTCGCGCAGAACACTGTTGCGAGGCGCAGGCGCCGCCATCTCGCTCCCCTGGCTTGAGGTGATGTCACAGGCCGCGCCCGCCACGGCGGGAAATCTCAGCGAACCGCCCCTTCGCCTGGCCTACCTCTTTATGCCCAACGGCGTCCGGCCGGACTACTGGACGCCGCCCGGCGACGCGGAAAACTACGAATGCACGCCGCACCTGAAGCCGCTCGAAGGCCTCAAGAACGACTTCCTCCTCATCGAAAACCTCTGGCATAAAAATACCGTCGGCCGGAACGGGCACTGGCCGAAGGTTCCCGCCTGGCTTTCCGGCGGCTATGTCGAGCGCTCCACCGGTCGCGACCTCGACTCCGGCGGCACCTCGGCCGATCAACTGGCCGCGCAGCAAATCGGAGCGGAAACGCCCCTTCCCTCATTCGAGCTTGGCATCGATTCCCCTCGCTCGGGCATCGACAACATCGGCGGCGGCTTCGCCCGCATCTACGGTTCTTTCATCTCCTGGCGCGACCCGCACACACCGGTGCAAAAGGAGATCATCCCGCAACTCGCCTTCGACCGCCTTTTTCGCAACAACGCTGCGCCGGTAACGTCGAGCCTCGCGCCCACGGGTCGCGCTGTGCTGTCCGCCCTGCAACGCGATGAAACAAGCGTGCTCGATCTCGTGATGAATGATGCCAAGGCGCTGCGCAGCCGAGGCAGCGCGGCCGACCAGTTGAAGCTTGACGAATATTTCGAATCCGTGCGCTCGGTCGAGAAGCGCATCGAATCTTCGCTCAAACCACAGAAGCGTTGGATCAACCAGGGCAAGTTCCCCTTCGAACGCCCCGCACCCGGCATCCCGGCCACGCACCACGAGCACGTGCGGCTCATGCTCGAAATCATGCTGCTCGCCTTCTGGACCGACTCCACGCGCATTGCCACTTTCATGTTCGGCGACGCCCAAACCGGCCAGGACTACTCGTGGCTCGATGGCGTAAAAGGAAGCTTCCACGGCCTCTCGCATCATCTCAACGAACCCGCCAAACGCGAACAATACGAGCGTATCGTCAACTGGCACACCGAACAGTTGGCCTGGTTCCTGAACCGCGTGAAGAGCATCGACGAGGGCGGCCGGTCGCTGCTCGACAGTTCCATGATCCTCTTCGGTTCCTCGCTCAAAGACGGCAACAAGCATGTCGAAGAGAACCTTCCGCTCCTGCTCGCCGGGCGCGGCAAAGGGACTCTCCGCCCCGGCCGCCGCCTGCGCGCGCCTGTGAAGACCCCCTTCTGCAATCTCCATCTCTCTCTGTTGCACCGCATGGGTGTGAAGGCCGAATCGTTCGGCGACAGCACGGGCGTTCTCGAAGGCCTGGCGTAGCTGCGCCGTGCTCACCGCCGCGCTTTACGTCGCGTTCGATGTCTTCCCGCGAGCCAAGGGCTCCTCCAGCCACATTGCATCCATGGTCCAGGGCCTCGCGCACGTCTTCGGTAGCGTGCGCCTGCTCTGCCTTGGCGCGCCCGATATGCCCGCCTATCAGCGCGAGGGCGACATCGAAATCTTCCGATTCCGCGAACGCCGCCGCCACCTGCTCACCCGCGCCACGGCCTTCGCTCGATTCGTCGCGCGCCACACGGGCGAACTGCGCGGAGGGTTGCACCTCGCCGTCTTCCGCGACCCATGGGGCGGCTACCCGCTCCTGCGCGCTGAGCCCGGCTGCCGAACCATTTTCGAAGTGAACGCGCTGCCCAGTTGGGAACTCGCCTACTCGCGCCCCGGCCTTGCCGGCGATCCCGCGCTGCTCGCCAAGCTCCGTGATATGGAACGCTTCTGCCTGCGCCATGCCACTCGCGCGCTCTGCGTGTCGTCGGTAACACGCCTCGCCCTCGCGGCCGAAGGGGTTCCGATCGAGCGCATCGACGCCATTCCCAACGTCGCGCACGAACCATTCTTCCAGGGCGTCTCGCAGCCGTGCCCCATCCCTGCGCTCGATCAAGGAGACTGGTGCGGATACATAGGCGGCCTGCAGCCTTGGCAGGGCGTGGACGCGCTCATCGACGCCTTCGCGCTCGCCACGCCCGATCTCCCCAACGCCCGCCTGCTCATCCTCCACGGTGACACCCCGCGCGCCGTCCGCTCCATCGCGCGGCGCATCAACCGTACCCGTCTCGAGGACCGGATTCTACTTCATCCACCGCTGCCCAGCCACGAAGTCGCGGCCGTCCTCCCACGTCTCCGCTTTTCAGCCGTGCCGCTCGCCGACACACCGCGAAACACGGTCCAGGGCTGCTGCCCCGTCAAACTCGTCGAATCGTTCGCCGCTGGAACGCCAGTCGTCGCCTCCGACCTCGCGGTCTGCCGGGAATGGATGAACCACGAGGAGGAGGGTCTACTCATTCCCCCGCACGACCGCCGCCTCTGGGCCCTCTCCCTGCGCCGGCTCTTTCGCGACCAAGCCCTCCGAGCCCGCATGGGTGCCGCCGCGCGCAGCCGCGCCGAACAAACATTTTCCTGGAATATTGTCCACGAACAGTTGCACAATATGTTTCAATACACTGCGGCAGGAGGAGAGCCATGACCGAGGCGGCACAGCCGTATCACAAAACTTCCATCGACCAGTTCTCGGCGGAAGCGCAGGCGGCCATTCGCGACCGCGCTCTCACGGGAAGCTGGGAATTGAAGCGCCTCATCAAGGTGCTCGGCGAACTCGCCCACTTCGACGAAGTCAACGAAAAGGCCACCAAGAAAGCGCTCGGCTGGACCATCGGCCTCTTCGTAGGCTCGTTCCTCGCCATCTTTGCCGGCGCCATCATCGTCAGCTTCACCGACAGCCCCATCGGATTTCTGCTCATTCCAATCTTGCTTGTCCTGGCCATCATGCGCCTGATCGCCTACAAGAAATTGAAGAAGCAAGACCTCATTAACGACTTCCGCACGTGCCTCCGTCCCGCGCTCAAGGACCTGGCCAACGATCTCGACCCCGAACAAAAGATCAAGGTGAACATGGACCTCTCCGGTCCCATCGAAAAGAAGCGCACTTCCAAAGGCGAGATCCCGCCCGGCCGGTATATCAAGGTCACCGAGTCGATCTACGAGGATCCCTGGTGCGAAGTCCGTCTGCCCCTCATCGATGGCAGCACGGCGGTCATTCAGTTCGACGTAGTGTGGCACGAACTCGAGGTGAAGAAGCGCGGCAGCCGGGGCAAGACGAAATTCAAAACCAAGTGGCGCAAGGAATGCACCGCACGCGCCACGCTGCTGCCCCCGGCGTCGATCACCTGGAACGAATCGTCGCTTCGCGAACGCGCCGACGCCAAGCTGGAGAAAGTGAAGATGGTGGAAAAAGACGGCATCACCTGCGCCCGCATGGAGCGTTACTGGGCATATAAGAACACCGGCGACGTGCCCTCGGACGCGCCTCCCGCGCGTGAAGTGGTGGGCCTGCTCCTGCGCCTTCATTCGGCCATGATCGCCCCGCCGGAGGTGCGCTCATGAGTTGCATGGCAAGCGCGGGATTGCTTGTGTTGCGCGGCTGCGGCCAGCCAGCCGTGGGCGCCTGCTCCAATTGCGGCAAGGCGCTCTGCATGATGCATTTGGCCGGCGGCACCTGTACGGAATGCATGGCCGCCAGTGGCGAGTACGGCGATAGCGAAGCCGGCCGCGAAGCCGCGTCGCGCGACAACTATTACAACACCTACGGCGGCGGCGAGGAGTACGGCTCCGCCAACTACTTCACTTCCGGCCAGCAGCAATCCCTACGTCCTGGGGCGGCCAATTACACCGAAGACGACTACGATCCCTTCGACACCTAGCCGCGCGCGATGAACCCTACGCGAATTTTGTGGGTCACCGAGCGGTTCCCACCCGCCAAAGGCGGCATGGCCGTCAGTTGCCTGCGCCAGGTGCGCGGTCTGCGCAAACGCGGCTTCCAGGTGGATGTCATCGTCCTCGGCGGCTCGGCCACCGAAGCCATCATCCGCCCCACCGACGGCGGCGCCGATCTTTATTTCCGCCGCAACCCCGCCGTCGAGATCGCGCCCAACATGGCGTGGGCCGCGATTCGCGAACGCCACGCCCGCCAGCCCTACCACTGCGCCATCGGCTTCGGAGCATCGTGGGCAGGCTTCAACGCGGCCACGTTCGCCGCCTGGCTCGGCATTCCCACCGCCGTGCTCGTGCGCGGCAACGATCTCGACCGCGACTGGTTCCTCCCGCGCCGTGGAGGCTGGGTCCGCGAGGCGTTTGCGCGCGCCCGCGCCATCGGCGCCGTATCGCAGGAGAAGGCGGACCGCATCGCGGGACTCTATCCCGGCCACACCGTCCTGTGCACTCCCAACAGCGTGGACGTCTGCCATTGGGAACTCCTCGACCGCGA
>CAYUZM010000402.1:0-5765 GCA_964449665.1 uncultured Solibacteraceae bacterium | reverse complement strand
ACGAGTTCTCCGTCATCGGCCTCACCACCACCACCCACGAAGCCAAACTCGACGTCGTCACCAATCCCGAAGAGATTCTCAGCTTCCAGCAACTGGTGCGCATGGTGCCCATCGCCGACTCGGTCGCCCGCTACGCGATTCAACTCGTGCGCGCCACCCGCTACTCCACCGCCGAAGCCCCCGAGATCGTGAAGAAATACGTCAACTACGGCGCCAGCGTCCGCGCCGCCCAGTTCCTCGTGCTCGCCGCCAAGGCCCGCGCCCTCACCCGCAAGCGCTATCACGTCACCTACGAAGACATCACCTCGCTCGCCATCCCCGTGCTGCGCCACCGTATTCTGCTCAACTTCCACGCCGAAAGTGAACGCCTCAGCTCCGACGCCCTGCTCAAGCAGTTGATCGAGCTGGTTCCGCCGCCGAAAGTATAGCCACGAATGCTGCAGCGCTACCTCGAACCGAAAGTCCTCGCCGCGGTCAACGGCCTCGATCTCGTCGCCAAAACCGTCGTCGATGGCTTTGTGGCCGGCCTTCACCGCTCGCCCGACTTCGGCTTCTCGCAGGAGTTCGCCGAATACCGCAGCTACACGCCCGGCGACGACCTCCGCCAGGTGGACTGGAACGTCTACGCCCGCTCGGAGCGCATCATGCTCAAGCGCTACCGAGGCGAAACAAACTCGCAGCTCACCGTCATGCTCGACGCCAGCAACTCCATGGCCTACGGCTCGCATTCGGTGAAGAAGATCGACTACGCCCGCTACCTCGCCGCCTCGCTCTGCTACATGGCCTCGCAACAACGCGACGCCTGCGGCCTGATCGTCTTCGACGACGAGGTACGCAACTTCGTTCCGCCCTCCACGCGCCAGGGCCAGCTCCACCGCCTGCTCCACGGCATCGAACACGCCGAACCCAAGGCCCGCACCGATTTCCTGCGCCCCTTCGAGCACTTTCAGGAGTTCATGAAACGCCGCGGCATCGCCGCCGTCATCAGCGACTTCTGGGCCCAGCCCGAAGCCATCGTCAAAGCCGTTGCTCCCCTCCGCTTTCGCGGCAATGAGGTCATCCTCTTCCACGTCCTCGATCCGCAGGAGGTCCGCCCCAAGCTCCGCGGCCCGGCCATCTTCATCGACATGGAGACCAACGACTCGCTCGAAGTCTCGCCCGACTACGCGCAGGACGAGTACCGCCACAAAATCGACGCCCACATCAAAGACATGCGCGACCACACCAAACGCGGCGGCATGGACTATTTCCAGATCTCCACCGACCGCCCTCTCGACGAAGCGCTGCGCGAATACTTGACCATCCGCCAGGGGAGGTTCTAACCCATGGGATTCCTTGCGCCGTGGTTCCTCGCCGGACTGGCCGCGCTCGGTCTGCCCATCTACGTCCACCTGCTGCGCCAGCACAAAACCGAGCCGATGCCTTTCAGCTCGCTCATGTTCTTCGAGCAGCGCACGCAAAGTTCGATCAAGCACCGCCGCCTGCGCTACCTCATGCTGATGGCCCTGCGCCTGCTTCTGCTGTTCCTGATCGTGCTCGCCTTCGCCAATCCGTTCTCCCGCAGCACCTCGGTCATCAATCGCGGCGAACCAATGCTCGTCGTCGCCGTCGACAACAGCTTCAGCATGCGCTCGGGCACGCGCCTGGCCGACGCCAAACAGGGCGCCGCCGGAATCATCGCCTCCAAAGGCGGAGGCACGCGCGCCCAGGTCATCTCGCTTGGCAACAACGCCGACGTGCTCACCAAACCCGAACAGGATCGCGGCACCCTCCGCGCCGCCATCGAATCCATCCAGGCGGGCGACGGCAAAACCAACTACGGCGAATTCACGCGCGCCATCCGCAGCATCTCTAACGCCGCCCACGTCCCGCTGCAAGTGCACCTATTCAGCGATTTCCAACGCACCGGCCTCCCCGCCGGCTTCAACGATCTGCAACTCCCCGCAGGCGTCGAGTTGAAACTCCACCCTGTCGCCAATCGAGCCGAAGCCAACTACTCCGTCGAAACCGTCAGCGCCCCGCCCACCGTGTGGGACCTCAAGAAAGCCCGTATCCAGGCCACCGTTGCCGGTTACGAAACGCCCGCCACCAAGAAACTCGTCTCGCTCGCCGTTAATGGCCGCGTCCTCCAGTCGAAGCCCGTCGAACTCGCCGCCAACGGCCGCGCCACCGTCGAGTTCATCGGCATCGAAGCCAACTACGGCTTCGCCAAAAGCGAAATCCGCATCGACGGCAACGACGCGCTTCCCGGCGACGACCGCATGCTCTTCGCCATCGAACGCGCCGACCCCAAGAAAGCCCTCATGGTCCACGAAAGCCGCGATGGCCGCTCGCCGCTCTACTTCAAAGCCGCGCTCGGCTCGGCCGGCGAAACCGCCTTCGCGCTCGACTCCGTCTCCGTCGAACAGTCGGGCGGCCTCAATCTTTCGCGCTACGCCTTCGTCGTCGTTGCCGATGTGCTCTCGCTACCGGCTTCGTTCGAAGAGTCGCTTACCAAGTACGTCCAATCGGGCGGCAGCGTCATGATCGCCCTCGGCCCCTCGGCCGCCCGCCGCAATCGCATTCCCGTCACCGGCGATCCCGTGAGCGAAGGCAAATACTACTCCCGCGACGGCGCCCGCTTCGACACCGTCGGCCACGTCGACACCACCTTCGCGCCCATCTCGAAAGCCGCCGGCTGGCAAGGCGTCCGCTTCTACTACGCCGTGCGCACCCCCGCCGCCGATGCCCGCATCCTGGCCCGCCTCACCGACGACACCCCGCTCCTCTACGAAAAGAAAATCGGCGAAGGCCGCGCCGTCGTCTTCGCCTCCGGCCTCGACAACCTGACCAACGACTTCCCGCAGTTCCCCGCCTTCGTCGCCTTCGCCGAACAATCGGCCCGCTATCTCGCCGGTGTCGACGAACGCCAAAGCGTCGCCGCCGTCGGCTCCAGCATTGAACTCCGCACACAGCGCGAGACCGCCCTCGGCGTCGAAGTGCTCGACCCCGAAGGCAAGCGCGCCCTCTCGCTGTCGGAGGCCTCGCGCGCCTCCAGCTACACCGTCACCCGCGAAGGCTACTTCGAGGTCCGGCGCGCCAACGGCAGGCATGAGATGATCGCAGTAAATGCGGATCGCCGCGAATCCGACCTCGGGCTCATCCCCGAAGAGACCCGGAACCTGTGGCGCGGCGCCGCCGTCGAGTCCGAACAAGCCGGAATCGCTCCGGGCACGTCTGGTAAGAAGGAAGAAGAACAGGTCCACCCTTATTGGTGGTATCTGATGTTTGCGGCTCTGCTGGCCGCCGTCGTGGAAACTGTCGTCGCCAGCCGCTACTTGGGTGTTGAGCAGGAGGCATGATGAGGCCGTTGGACGAACTGAACTCCTATCTCGATCAGATGCAGAAGCGCCTCCGCACCGGCGCCGCCCTCCGCGGGGCCCTGCTGCTGGCCGCCGTCTCGCTCGGCGTCACCGTGCTTCTGGTCGCCGCGCTGAACGCGCTCGCCTTCGCCAGCACGCCCGTCACGCTCGCCCGCCTGTTCCTGTGGACCGCCGTCATCGCCGCCGTCGTCCTCGCGCTCTGGCGCCCCATCAAGCGGCTCAATAAGTTCGTCGCCGCGCGCCGCGCCGAGCAGTCCTTCCCCGATTTTCAACAGCGCCTGCTCACCGTCACGGAACGCGAAACGCAAAACCCGAACGACCCGTTCCTCAACCTGCTCGCCGCCGACGCCATGCGCGTGGCCGAACGCAGCCAGCCCGAAGAGGTCGTCCCCACCGGACGCCTTGCCGCCTTCCTCTCCGGTGCAGTTGCCGGCATCGCCATCCTCGTCTACCTCATCGTTGCCGGGCCCGGCTATTGGGGCCATGGCGCATCGCTTCTCTGGGCCGGCGCGCCCAAGGCCGGCAACGCGCCCTTCTACGACCTCAAGGTCCAGCCGGGCAACGCCGCCGTCCGCCGCAACGCCGACCAGCTCATCAAAGCCCTCCCCATGGGCTTCAGCCCACGCGACGTCCGCCTCTTCGCCAAATATGCCAGCGGTTCGAAATGGGAACCCGTCGCCATGAACCGCGCCCCCGGCGGAGCCGAGTACGAGTTCCTCTTCGCCAGCCTCGCCGAAAACGTCGAATACTACGTCCAGAGCGGCGCCGTGCAGTCGAAGACCTTCCACATCCGCGTGCTCGATCTGCCGCGCGTGAAGAACATCAAGGTGAGCTACAAGTTCCCCTCCTGGACCGGCATGACGCCCCTCGTCGAAGAGAAGGGCGGCGACCTCCGCGCCGTCGAAGGCACCGAAGCCACGCTCGAAGTCTCCACCGACAAGCCCATCGCCGAAGGCGCGATCATCGTCGACGGCCAGAACCGCATGGCGCTCGACCGCATTGGCGACAACCTCTATCGCGCCGTGCTCCGCATCGACAAAGACGGCATGTATCACGTCGCCGCCATCGACCGCGGCGAACCTGTCCGCCTCACCGAAGACTTCTTCATCGAAGTGCGCTCGGAGAATGCACCCGAAATCCGCATCTCCCGCCCCGGCCGCGACTACAAAGCCAGCCCCATTGAAGAGGTCGCCGTGCAGTTGGAAGCCTCCGACGATTTCGGCCTCAACGAAGTGGCCCTCCACTACTCCGTCAACGGCGGCCCCGAGCAAACCAAGAACGTCCTCGCGCGCAAAGGCGACCGTGAAACCAAGGGCTCCGTGCTGCTCGCCCTCGAAGATTTCAAACTCGTGCCCGGCGATCTCGTCGCCGTCTACGCCACCGCCAAAGACGCCCGCGCCACCGCCCGCACCGACATGTACTTCATCGAAGCCCAGCCCTTCGAACGCGAGTATTCGCAGGCCCAGCAATCCGGCGGAGGCGGGGGCGGCGGCGGTCAACAGGACCAGAACAACATCTCCGCGCGCCAGAAAGAGATCATCGCCGCCACGTTCAATCAGACGAAAGAGAAGAAGCAGTCCGCCGCCGAAGCCGCCGAAGTCGGCAAGTTCCTCTCCGACGTTCAGGCCAAGCTCAAAGACCAGGCGCTCTCGCTCTCGACGCGCATGCAGCGCCGCGAACTCACCGGCGAAAACCAGGAGTTCGCCTCCTTCCAAACCAACATGAAGGAAGCCGCCGCGGCCATGGGCGCCGCAGCCGAAAAGCTCAAAGGCCTCAAGTGGCAGAACGCTCTGCCCGATGAACAGAAGGCGCTGCAACACCTGCTCCGCGCCGAGGCCATCTTCCGCCAGATTCAGGTCGCCTTCGGTTCACGCGGCGGAGGAGGTGGTGGCGGGGGCGCTGGCCGCGACCTCGAAAATCTGTTCGACCTCGAACTCGACACCGAAAAGAACCAGTATGAAACCGGCTCTCAACGCTCCGGCCAAAGCCAGAAGGAACAGGAAGTCGACGAAGCGCTGCAGAAGCTCGAACAACTCGCCCGCCGCCAGCAGGAACTCGCGCAGCAACAACAGAAGAACAAACAAACCTTCCAGCAACGCTGGCAACAGGAAATGTTGCGCCGCGAAGCCGAAGAACTCCAGAAGCAGATGGAGCGCCTCTCGCGCGGTGAACAGGGCCAGCAAGGCCAGCAACAGCAAAGCCAGTCCGGCCAGCAGGGGCAGCAGGGTCAGCAAGGCCAACAGGGTCAGCAAGGACAACGCGGTCAACAGGGCCAGCAAGGTCAGCAGGGGCAGCAGCAGGCCTCCGGCCAGCAAGGCGGTCAATCCGGCCAGCAGCAACAACAGCAGGCCGGCCAGCGCGGCCAGCAGGGCCAGCAACAGGGCCAACAGCAGAACCGTCCGC